>DATMSL010000596.1:0-9067 GCA_035565435.1 Dyadobacter sp.
CGTCTGATCGACCAGGTAATGGATCAGCGTGCGGATTTTTCTTTGACTCAACCAACGGTTGTGGTCGAATTACTACCAGGAGCTATTTTCGCTCATGCTTCCTCTTTCACACCCCATTGGGCGGTGGACGATATTTTTCATCCCCCGCTCGTTTGATTTAGCATAAAATCACCCCGTTTACAGTTCTATCATTAGCTGGAACAGATTCTGTTCGCCATTTTGCCGGCTTAAAGCACGCCTATGGGCTGTGTGCAAACTTCATTTTACAAAAACTACATGATGAAAAGAACATTTTCATGGCTGTCTGCGTGGGCGCTGGCCTCCGGGTTACTGATGTTTTCCTGCTCTTTCCCCGACGAAGACGACGATACCGATCCGATTGAAACCGGCACCATTCAGCTGCAATTCGATAACATCGTAGGCGATAAGGATTTGCAGCTCGACAGCACACGATATATGAATGCGGTAGGCGAGGATTTTACGGTCTCCAAGCTCAACTATTACATTTCAAATATCAAACTCATCAAGTTGGATGGCAGCGTGTTCACAGTACCCCAGGATTCGAGCTACTTCCTGATCCGCGAGGCGAATAAGGACTCGCAAAAACTAACGATCCGGAATGTGCTGACGGGTGACTATACCGGCATTGAGTTCATGGTGGGGGTCGATAGCGTACGCAGCGTGATGGAACCGGATTCGCCAGGACGAAAGGGCATTCTGGACATATATACGGGACCTACCAACGAGGAGGCGATGTACTGGGACTGGAACCCGGGCTACATTTTCCTGAAACTGGAAGGTTCTTCCGATTCAGCAACGACTGCCAATGGCAAGTACTATTACCACATTGGCTTTTTCGGGGGCAGAACGGAAAAGACCATCAACAATCTCAGGACTGTCAAACTGACTTTCCCTGGCCAAAAAGCAATCGTTACAACGAGCATTGTTTCCAATGTACTGATCCAGGCCGACATCCAGAAAATTTTCAATGGCCCTACGCAGTTGAGTATCAGGAAAAATCCATCACTGATGTTTACAGATTCTTCGAAGTATGTTGCCGACAACTATGCCGGAATGTTTAATGTCAAGGAAATAAAGATCAACTAAATAGTGCGCTAACAAACGAAATGAGGAAGGTTACGGGCATATTGAGCTTTTTGACGGCGCTGCTGGCGTTGGCTGTTTCCTGCAAAAAGAGCAGTACCGACGACCCCGGGCCGAAGCCGACCGACAATACGCCTACGCCTTTGCAATGGACTAAGCCTTCCTATTTCCCCGATCCGGTTTATGATCTATCTAAAAACCCGCTGACCGTCGAGGGCGTCGAGCTTGGGAAGTTTCTGTTTTATGATGGGATACTTTCCCGGACGGACAATATCGGCTGCGGAACGTGCCACCAGCAACAGGCTGCATTTACGCACCATGGCCACGACCTGAGTCACGGTGTAGATGACAAGATCGGCACGCGCAATGCACCGCCTGTACAAAATATGGCCTGGAATACCTCCTTCTTTTGGGATGGCGGCGTGCATGATATGGATATGGTACCGCCGGTGCCCATTCAAAATAAGGTAGAAATGGACGAGCGGGTTGGCAATGTAATTGAGAAGTTGAAAAAAACGCCGGTAGCCGGTGCCGCCAAGCAGGTGGATTATCCCAAAATGTTCAAAGCGGCGTTCGGTAGCGATAGCATTACGGCCGACCGGATGATGCAGGCGCTGTCGCAGTTTATGATGACGATGGTTTCGGCTACTTCGCGGTACGATTATTTTCTAAAAGGCGACGCTTCCGCGCTCACCGCGCAGGAGAAGGATGGTTTATCTGTTTTTAAACAAAAATGCGCTTCCTGCCACGCCGGGGAGCTTTTCACAGACCAAAAATTCAGAAACAATGGCCTGGTACCCAACCGGATCAACGACCAGGGCAGGTATGCCATTACTTTGAATGATGGCGACCGGCTGAAATTCAAGGTACCGAGCCTGCGCAATGTCGGCCTGACTGCGCCTTACATGCACGACGGTCGTTTCACAACGCTTGAACAGGTGCTCGATCATTACGCAAACGACAAACCCGGCAGTAAGGACAGCATTTTCGTTTCCCCGACGCTGGACCCGCTACTGAACGTAGCAGGACAAAAACGTGGGATCAGCCTCACAAGCGCCGAAAAGCAGTCGATTATTGCGTTTTTGAAAACACTGAATGACGACGATTTCATCAAAGACAAACGTTTTTCCGATCCCGGTGTAGGGACATCGTTTTAAAGATACTTCGGCCGTCGGCTATCGGCTTTCGAACTTTCGTTTGGACAAAAAAGCCGAAAGCCGAAATAAAATATTATGCGCTCCGTTATTGCCTACATATTGCTCACAGCTATTATGCTACCCACACTCAGTCCGTGGGGAACGATCGCGTATTTTAAACTGAACCGGGAATACATTGCCAAGGTACTTTGCGAAAACCGAAAACGTCCCGAGCTGCATTGCGACGGCAAATGTTACCTGGCCAAAAAGCTCAAACAGCAGAAGGAAAAGCAGGATAAAGAGACTTCGGAGAAAGTCCACAATATGCCTGTTATCCAACTATTTACACCACAACCCTACGCTTACAACTTTGAACCGGAAACCACAGAATTCCATGAACCGGTTCGTTTCTTCCACCAGTTGCTTTTCTACTCTGCGCCAATCGGCAAATTGCTGCGCCCGCCCAGGAGATAAAATTCATGATACCTAACTGAATTTTAATCTCTTAAAGCATTACAATGAACCTGAAAATATTTTTACAGGCACTATTCCTGTATGTATGCGCGCACGTGGCTGTCGCGCAGGGCATCGAGGGCAGTGTATTCGATACCCAAACTAAGGAGCCCATTCCCGGGGCCACGGTGCAGATCGTCTCGGCTAACCTTGGTACCACCACCGACAATAACGGCCATTTTGCATTCAATAGCGCGGTTTCCAATGCAATACTCCGCATTTCCAGCATCGGGTTCTCTGCCAGAGAAATCCAGATCGACAATGGTAAAAGCCTTAAAATCGGGCTGGATGCGGCTACGGAAAACCTGCAATCGGTCGTAGTGACGGGCAACCGCGAGGCAACTCTGCGTACGGAGAGCCCCATCGCTATTTCCAAACTTACCCCGCGGATGATCGACGAGGCCAAACCTACGGCCATGTACGAAATCGTGAACAAAGTGCCCGGCGTGATGATGGTAAACCTCGGCAACGAGCAGCATTCGATGGCGATCCGCCAGCCGTTTACTACCAATGCCTATTTCCTTTACATGGAAGACGGCGTACCGATCCGGCCGATGGGTGTTTTCAACCACAACTCTATTCTCGAATTCAATCAGTTTGCGATCAGCTCCGTGGAAGTGGTAAAAGGCCCCGTTTCCTCTATTTACGGCCCGGAAGCTGTGGGTGGCGCGATCAACTTTATCACGCAGCGCCCTACCCTGTTACCAACTGCTAAAATCGGCGTACAGGCCGATCAGTGGGGGTATAAGCGCATTCAGTATGGCGCGGGCGGTATGATCGGGAAGTTCGGAGTTTACGTAGGTGGGTTCGTCGCCAACCAGCGCGATGCGTGGATGAAAAGCTCGGATTATGATAAAAACGCGATCAATGCCCGGCTGGAATATCATTTCACGCCGTCGACCCGCCTGGTTTATGCGCTGGCTTACAGCAAATATGATTCGCAAACCAGTGGCAGCGTCGACAGCCTTGCATTTTACTCCCGCCAGTATGTGAGTACCACCGATTTTACCTACCGAAAAGTAAGCTCGCTCCGCAGCCGGCTTACCCTTGAAAAAGATTGGAAAAATAGCTCGCAGACATTCGTGACAGCTTTCGCAAGAAAAAATGAGCACGGCCAGAATCCGAATTACGGCATTCGCTGGATCTCGGGGCAAACGACAGCCAAGGGCGAAATCAATTCGAGCGATTTCAAAAGTCTTGGCATACTCGCCCAGCACAGCCAGCGATTTAGTTTCCTTAATTCCAAACTGATTACAGGCGCCGTTTTCGATTTCTCGCCATCCAATTACTGGTCCTATCAGGTCGACCTGGCAGCTCAGCTGCGCCCTGACGGCAAATCGGTGGAGAAATATACCATCGTGCAAGAGCGCCCGGACATCAGAAATGCGGATTATGATGCCGATATCAAGAATACCGCGGCCTATACGCAATATGATTTCGAACTTTTGCCGAAACTTCGCGTGTCGGCAGGGTTGCGTTACGACCGGATGTCGTTTACCTACACCAATTTCCTCGATAATACTTCGGGCAGCAAATCATACAGCAAGGTCACTCCGAAAATCGGGGCTACTTATGATTTGGGTAAAGGAAAAGGGATTTATGCCAATTATTCGAGAGGATTCTCTCCTCCAGGACTGACGTCGGTGTTCCGCAAACGTACCGTACCGGCAGAAAACGGAGACCTGTTCTACTACAATCTGAAACCAGCTGAATTCAACAATGCGGAAATCGGCGGCTGGGCATCGCTGCTTGACAACAAGGTCTATATCGACCTGGCATTCTACCAAATGAATGGCCGCAACGAGCTGCTGAACGTACGGCTTCCGGATAACTCGTACGATTATCAATCGGCCGGAAAGACCTTGCACCGCGGCGCGGAATTCGGGGTAACTTACAAACCGACGAAGGAGTTTTTCTTCCGCTTTGGCGGCACCACGGCCATTCACAGGTACGAGGAGTTCATTCTGAGCAACCGCGAGTCCGATGCTGTAAAGAATGTAAACGGCAAGGATATGCCGTCGTCGCCACGATGGCTATGGAACAACGAGTTCAGTTATTATCCCAAATGGTTCAAAAACTTCCGGTCGTCGGTGGAATGGCAGCATGTAGCTTCATATTATCAGAACCAGATCAATTCCGTTCGATACGAAGGCTATGACATCCTGAACCTGAGATTGGGATATAACTGGAAAGGCATTGAGCTCTTCACAAACGTGCTCAACCTCACCGACGTGCTTTACGCCACCAATGCGACGCGCGGCAACAATGCCACCGACCGCACGACTTACAATGCTGCGGCGCCGCGGACATTCGTCTTCGGCGTGCAATACACTTTCACCGGCAAAAAATAACAGGTTATGATCGAGGATATCGCCATTAAACCAAACGAGTCATTCAAGGCAAAGGCCGAAAAGACGATCCGTAAGAACATTTATCGCTGGCACCGCATATCAGGGCTGCTGGCAATCGTTCCTACCATTTTCTGGACCGCCTCGGGCGTCATGCACCCGTTCATGTCGCATTGGTTCAAAACCACTATTGCCAATGAGTTTTACAAAGCAGAGCCGGTGGCTCCGGCCGACGTAACATTACAGCTCGGGCAGGTTTTAACCCAAAACAAAATCGCGGAATTCAAGAATTTCCGGCTAATTAAATTTGGCGGGAATGCATGGTACCAAGTGAAAGGCGTCGATGACAAGTTTAGGTATTTCAACACCGTCGATGGCGCCGAACTAC
Source organism: Dyadobacter sp. (assembly GCA_035565435.1). Classification (GTDB taxonomy): domain Bacteria; phylum Bacteroidota; class Bacteroidia; order Cytophagales; family Spirosomataceae; genus Dyadobacter. The sequence goes on from DATMSL010000596.1 coordinate 5,490, forward strand.
CCGAGGGCGACCGCAAATATGCCGAACATATGGCACGCTACATGCTCGGCGAACCGAAATCGAAGATCATTTCCAGCACATTGCTGACCGAATTCACGGATCAATACAAATATGTGAACCGGTTTTTGCCTGTGTGGAAAGTCAGTTTCGACGACGACCGGAAGATGGATATTTATGTCGAAACCGGCCAGAGCCGCTTCGCTACCTTCAACGACCAGGGCCGCAAAGCGTTCATCTGGGTGTTCGGCACGTTCCATAACTGGGGTTTTATGGATATGATTGCCAACAATACCGTTCGCATTGCGGTAATGGTGGCGTTCCTGAGCCTCATTATCCTCTCGGCGGCTGCGGGGGTGCTGGTGTACGGGTTAATGTGGAAAAAATTCAAAACCGGCCGCTCGGGCAATCAGCGGGGCATTTTGCGCAAATACCACCGTTCGATTGGGATCTGGTGCAGCATTTTCACATTCACATTCGCATTCTCAGGCGCGTACCACGCCGTCCAGAAGCTTGATCCCGACCAGCGGCAGAAATATGTTTATGATCCTGTTATCAAAACCGAAGAAATCGCCCAGGCGTCGATGATCGATCTCAAAGGCATTACCAACATCGGACTGATCAAATGGGGAGAGAACATTTTCTGGCAAACCGTGCGGAAGGACTGGGAAACCGACAAAACAGTGGTGGATTACACTAACATCCACGATGGTAAAAAGCTGGAAGATGGCAATATCCGTTTCGCGAAATACCTCGCGCGCAAGTTCGCCGCGCAGGAGGAACGCAATGCCGAGAGCTGCTGTGATTTAATGGAAGCGCAAATTTCATCGCCCATTTCGGACGCGGAAGTCGAGAAAGCTTCGCTGGTAACCAGTTTCGCAGGCGAATATGGTTTTGTGAACAAACGGTTGCCAGTGGTAAAGCTGGCCTACGATACACCCGATCATACGACGTATTACATCGAAACCACGACCAGCCGCCTTTCAACGAAAGTGGAAGATCGCAACCGCCGTGAAGGTTTCAGCTTTGCATTTCTGCATAAATACAGCGGCCTGGACTTCCTCGGCAAGAATGCGCGGGATGGTGTGATGACGGCCGCCGCGGCCAGTGTTTTAATCGTAAGTGTGCTGGGGTTACTGGTGTTTTTGAAGATTAAATAGCTGTTACATTTAAAGTGAGGCCAAAGCAAGCAGCTTCGGCCCTCGCTTATTTTTCTTTCAAAATTCTCCGGGTCATAAACGACTCATTGATTTTGAGCCGGATGAAGTACATCCCGTCACTATACACTTCGAAATTATTTACCGGGTATTTCCATTGTCCCTTAGCGTGTGGGTTGTCGACTACTTTCTTCACCACAGTTCCATCGCTATCCAATATTTCCAGCCGTACCTGGCTATTCTCTTCGGGAACGGTGAATTCGATCGTGACATCGCGGGTATATGGATTTGGGAAGACTCTCCATGCGAAATCAGCGGCGTCACCCTTCTCAGCGATTCCAATTTCGCTGCCGTTGCGTTGAGAGCTGTATTGTCCGAGATTCACACGTTGCGAAGCATGCCAGTTACCATTGGCATCTTTGATAAAACATCTTATACCGATATAAAACTGATCGGTCGTAAACACATTCGTCGTCGCACCGGCGATCGCCCCATTGATCTCGGTGCCCCATCGATATTCCGCATACCCTGCCGGAGCGGTAAGTGAACGCAGATCACCGTTTTTGGAATAAGTTAGAGAGGGCACAAAGCCATGCTCGATCCGTGTTCCGCTGGCTCCTATTTGGCTGAACCATTTACCGCCGAGCCAGGTCAACGCTGACTTTTTCGATTCTCCGAAATGCACACTATCTGGTCGCCAGCCAAATTGCGTTGTTGCCGCACCATCGTAATCTGAATCCGGCCCAACAGCACCAGAGCCTGCATTGACAACTGATGTCTGTCCGGCACGCACCGTTGCATTCGGAGCCTGTCCATTGGATATCGAGACATTGGATATGAACCAAGTCAGATTAGGATTAGCAAAATCAGTTCTTGATTTATTAATCACCGCTATCAATTTGTTGACATAGTCTGCCGAACTCGTTGCCTTGAATGCTGCTCCAAGGCCCACGTCTGAATCTGCCTCTCCCTGATGCCAAAGAATGCCGCGTACTCCGAATATCGATCCATAATAATTCAGGGCCGACTTTAAAGGTGTATAGGGCTGACCAACAAATGGCCCTTGGTACTTACCTACGTCACAAAACTGTGCACCACCTAGATATCCGTTCGGGGCAGCCAAACCTTGCGATCCTTGATACCACTGTGTAATCGTGCTTCCAGCAGATGCTGCATTAAAAAATGCAACCGGCATCCCTCCATTAGCGTCGGAGATTAGCTTCCCAAGTACACCGTAACACCAGATTGTATTGCCCGTCGGCGATAAGCTTCCATGCTTGACTGCGTCACTTGCATTGGAAAAGGAGAAGAAGGTGCCGAACATTTCCGGCAAGTTCTTTGTGCAGGTCTTATTATCCGACGACCCCACAATCCATTCAGGATAGGTCGTGGTAGTAGGTAAAGCCCATGTTGGATTTGGCACTCCCTGTGCGTTGGACTGCCCGGCAATGATAAACACATCTCCAATACCAAATCGTGAACTCGCGAAAACCACGCCGTTATAAATGATTTCACATAAATACCATCCTTTAGACATCGTGGTTGTGCCAAAGAACATTCCATTTGCCGTTAATGGCAGTGTCGTTGTCGCACCAGCAGCCCCGGGAACACCGGTTGCGCTCAATGGTCGGAAGCGATAGCCCACAGTTGCAAGCAAACTTGACGAAACGACCTGCCCCGCAACCGTCACGCTAGCTGCATTTGCAGCATTTCGCTGCATAACGCTTTTTTCAATCGGATATGATAACAATACGAACTGCGCGAATACCGAACGACACGCCATCGCACAAAAAAGCGGCATCAAAAAGTACTTGATTTCATAGCTTTAAACAAGAGTTAAATTTCAACCAATTGACATGACTACTTCTTGAAACCGATCGTCTTTACAAACTCTCCGATGTTGATCAACGGGATTTGCGAATGATATTTGCCGTTGATAGCCTTGATTACTTCATTGGCAACCACTGCCTGGCCGAGAGCAGTAGGATAAATGCCATCGGAAGAGAAGAAATTACCTCTCATGGTACCATCAATGGCATAACCGTCGTCTGTCACATACGACCCGGCGTGAATTCGTTCATAAACCTCATAAAGATCTACTACCGCCAGGTTATGTCTCTGGGCATAATCTTTGATTTTTGGATTATGGAAACTCGCCGGATCGGCAAAGGATGCTTCCTGCGCATCAACCACATAAATCGCATCAAGTTGGGTAGTGAACTTGCTTCCCGGCCTATGACGCTCGAAGATCCGGCTGATGAGAGGTGCAGGCATCAGGTATGAAGCATCCGGATTGGTACTCGGATCGAGCAATTCACTGAACTTAAACCAGTTCATATATGGTAATGTCCGGAAATGGGGTACGGTAAATATGATCCCCTTCTGGCCTTGATTTAAAATTTCATCAATTGAATACTTTACAAT
>DATMSL010000597.1:0-3211 GCA_035565435.1 Dyadobacter sp.
AAATACTGTGCCACTTCGCAAGTCAGCGCGCCGATTTTCCATAAACGGCATTTTCCCATTCCTGCTTTTGTCCCTATTCCTGATTACAGCGGGTGAGAGCACGGCGCAATGGAAGGTCATCGATATCAAAACGAAGATCCATATGCGCGCAGTACACGCAGTATCGCCTACCGTCTGCTGGATTGGCGGCACACGGGGCACTGTTTTGAAGACTACCAACGGCGGGCATACCTGGACAACCTACAAAGTTTCCGGTGCTGATTCGCTCGACTTCCGCGACATCCATGCATTCGATAAGCAGGTCGCGATCGCGATGAGCGCCGGTGAGTCGGAAAAAGACAAAGCGAAAATCTACAAAACAGAGGACGGCGGAGAAAGCTGGAAGCTTGTGTACCAAACTACACAGAATGGGGTTTTTCTGGATGGAATCGACTTTTGGGACAAGGATAAGGGTATTTGCCTCGGCGACCCGACCCAGGGCAGACTGTTCATTCTCACAACCCAGGACGGCGGCAACAACTGGCAGGAACTCCCGCTTGAGAAACGCCCGGTAGCCGAGCCCGGCGAAGCGTGCTTTGCGGCGAGCGGTACATCCATCCTCACCAACGGCAAAGGAACCGCATTCATAGGCACCGGCGGCAGCAAAATGGCAAGAGTTTTCAGGACAGAAGATTACGGTCGGAACTGGCAGGTATCCTCCACGCCATTACCTGCCGGACCGACAAGCGGCATTTTCGGATTGAGATTTTGGTCTAAAAAGAATGGAATAGCCGTAGGCGGAGACTATAAAAAAACCACCGATTCAACGCAAAACGTACTTCTCACGAACGACGGCGGCATTACCTGGACATTATCGGGCATAACCAAACCCACCGGCCTGAAAGAATCAGTAGCCATTTATCACAAAACCAACGCTACCTGGAACGGCGACACCCAAATCCGCTCCGATAATTATGCATTGGTAGCATCCGGTCCTTCCGGCAACAGTGTCTCCCTAGACCGTGGGAAAAGCTGGATTTCGCTCGGCACCGAGGGGTTCCATTCCCTAAGTTTCGCCGGAAATGTAGGCTACGGTGTCGGAGCCAATGGTTTGATTGCTAAAATCGAAAAGATTTCCTCTAAAAAGAAAAAGAAGAAGCTGGTGCTGGTGGAGCAATAGCTTCTTCTTTTTTCATGCCTTTTCGTGGCTTCACCGTCAGCCACAACGGCGAACCGTCGCAGCGGCGAACCGTCGCAGCCGTGGCATCAGATGCGGTCAATTAACTCATTCACTTTCCGAACTTCGCGGCCAGCCAAATGATCAGCGATAGCAGCCGCATGCTCACGACCGTTTTCTATAAATACTTTTTCTGTAAATACTCCTGCGAGTACAGTCCCGCACAAATACAACCCGGGCACATTCGTCTCAAATGTCTCTTTATCATACTCCGGCACCTTCGTCACCGGATCCAGCGTCACGCCGCAACGCGCGAGCAAATGTTCGTCGGGCAGGTAACCTACCAATAGAAAAACGAAATCGGCCGGTAGCCATTCCTGTTCACCCGTTTCGAGATTTTCAATCAAAAGCCGCCCCGGCTCAATCGCCCGTGTGACCGAATTGAAGCGCGTATGGATCTTTCCCTCCTTCACCCTGTTCTTCACATCCGGCACGAGCCAGTACTTCACTTTGGTACGGAAGTCGGCTTCCTTATGCACGATCGTCACCTTGGCATCGTGGCGATACAGCTCCAATGCCGCTTCCACAGACGAGTTGGAACCGCCTACCAGCACTACATTGGTATAAGAATATCTAAACGGCTCATCATAGTAGTGTGAAACGTGCGGCAGGTTTTCGCCCGGCACATTCAACATACGCGGCACGTCGAAATAGCCCGTCGCGAGAATCACATTTTTGGATTGAAATACCTGGCCGTCATTCGAATACGTCAGAAAAGTACCGTCGGCTTGCTTTTCCGAGCGGTCCACATCTACGAACAGATTGAAATTCAAATGATAATAGCCCGCTACCTTTCGATAATACTGTAATGCCTCGTTGCGGTTGGCCTTCACGTCCGAAATAGCGAACGGAATGCCGCCTATTTCGATGTTTTCAGCGGTGGAGAAAAATTTCATGCGCCGCGGGTACCGGCGGATCGATTCGGTGAGGTTTCCTTTTTCGAGGATCAGGTAGTCGAGACCGCTTTTGGCCAGCTCTACACCCATTGCGAGGCCGCACGGGCCGCCGCCGATAATGATTGCGTCGTAAATGTGCATTGTATGGGGCTGACGGCCTTTTGCTCGCGGCCGCCCTTAGTCTTTTAACCCTCTAATTTAGCTATTGGTTTCTGAACTTTGTAAATTAGCTAACTGTTCTGAAAGTCTGATAATACCACTTTTTAGCTTGGAAAACGCGGCCGTGGACTTTACGGAGAAACTGAATGAATGGGGCAAAACAAAAACCCCGTTCTTTTTTTTGGTGGACTACCAATTCCAAAAACCGCTTGCCTGGAAGCTGGACGAGGTGGATCCGGACGAGATTCTCTTCAATTTGAACGGCTTTACCAATGATCATGCGGTATTCCGTGATGATCTGCCGGAACAGATTCTGTTCGACAAGCATCCGCTTCCGTTCGAAGCCTACCAACCCAAATTTGAATGTGTGCTAAACCATTTGAATGCAGGCAACTCATTCCTGGTCAATCTTTCGGTACCGACGCCAATCGACACCAATCTGACACTCGAACAGATATTCCGGCATAGTGAAGCGCCTTACCGGCTGCTGTTCCGCAACCGGTTTGTCTGTTTCTCTCCTGAAATTTTCGTACGCATTCAGGGCAATCGCATTGCTTCGTTTCCGATGAAAGGCACTATCGACGCCTCGGTACCGAATGCGGAGCAGGTAATACTTGCCGATTACAAGGAAGCCGCCGAGCACGCCACGATCGTGGATTTGATTAGAAATGACATGAGTATGGTGGCCGAAAAAGTGTGGGTGGAGCGCTACCGTTATATTGATCGCATTCAGGCTTCTGATAAGACGCTGTTGCAAGTCAGTTCTGAAATAGCAGGTCTATTACCCGACACTTTCAATGGCCAGTACGGCGATCTTTTGAAAAAACTATTACCCGCTGGCTCCATTACCGGCGCGCCCAAACCGCGCACGCTGGAAATCATTGACGAGGCTGAGCAATATAACCGGGGTTATTACACCGGCGTCGTGGGTTATTTCGAT
>DATMSL010000598.1:0-4094 GCA_035565435.1 Dyadobacter sp.
AAAAATCTACTCCGCGCAGCGCTTTTCGTGCTGGCTCAGCATGCTTATGGGCAGATTGCTTCCGACGAGCAGTACATTCGTGAAAATTATTCTAAAGCGGAATACGATATTCCGGTGAGGGACGGTGCGAAGCTACACACCATCGTGTATTCGCCAAAGGATGCTTCCGGCGATAAGAAGTATCCCTTTTTAATGCAGCGTACCTGTTACAGCGTGGCGCCTTATGGTGCAGATAAGTACCCGCCGCGTCTGGGACCGAGCCCGGCATTAATGCGAGACAAGTTTATATTCGTGTACCAGGACGTGCGCGGGCGTTACATGAGCGAGGGGACCTGGACGAACATGACCCCGCATATCGACCAGAAAAAAGGCAAGAACGACGTCGATGAAGCTTCGGATACGTACGACACCATTGAATGGCTGCTCCAAAATGTAGCGAATAACAATGGCCGCGCAGGCCAATGGGGCATCTCGTATCCAGGGTTTTACACCACAGCGAGCGCATTGGCGGGGCACCCGGCACTGAAAGCGTCTTCACCGCAAGCCCCGATCGCCGATTTCTTTTTTGATGATTTCCATCACAATGGCGCATTTACGCAGGGATATTACCTTACTTTCCCGGTTTTCGGTATCAAGCCGCCGAAGCCTACGACCGACTCGTGGTTTGCAGGCGAAATGTTTACGCCGAAGCCGGATGGCTACACTTTCAACCTGGAAATGGGTTCTTTGAAGAACTTTGATAAATACTATTCACAGAACTTTTACTGGCAAGAGACGGTCAACCATCCCAATAAAGACGAATTTTGGAAGAAACGTGACATCCTGCCGCATTTGAAAGGGGTAAACCATGCATTCATGACCGTGGGCGGATGGTTTGACGCCGAGGATTTGTATGGCCCTTTGAATACCTATAAGACCCTGGAAAAGAACAATCCTTCCATGTACAATACCCTGGTGGTAGGACCATTCGGTCATGGGCGCTGGAGCCGTGAAACCGGACATACTTTGCACAACGACATTTATTTCGGCGACAGCATTGCCACCTTTTACCAGAACAATATCGAAGCGAAATTTTTCAAGCATTTCCTGAAAGAGACTGGTGACGGAAAGACCGGTTTGCCGGAGGCCTATCTGTTTGATACGGGTAAAAAAGAATGGAAGACATTCGATAAATGGCCGGTAGCGAATGCCGAGAAGCGCAAGCTGTATTTCCATCCAAAAGGTAAACTGGATTTCAATGCACCAAAGGAAGGCAAGTCGGCGACCGCATATGTGAGCGACCCTTTGAAACCGGTGCCTTATACAGCTAATTACAAGCAAATGTCCGGCTTTACGCCGTTTGAATATATGTCGGAAGACCAGCGCTTCGCAGCTACCCGCCCTGATGTTCTGGTTTTTGAAACTGATATCCTGACCGAAGATGTTACGCTGGGTGGGGAGATCAATGCGTTGCTTAAATTCAGTACCACCGGTACCGACGCCGATTTCTTCGTAAAACTGATCGACGTGTACCCAGACGACGAAAAGAACCACGCCTACATGCCCGATCCGAAAGTCGTGTTGGCGGGTTATCAGCAAATGGTGCGCAGCGAGGTAATGCGCGCCCGCTTCCGCAACAGCTTTGAAAAACCCGAACCTGTGGTAGCAGGTAAAGTGACCGATCTGAAATTCCGTTTGCAGGATGTGCTGCACACCTTCAAAAAAGGGCATCGTATTATGGTGCAGGTGCAGAGCACGGCATTCCCGCTTTTCGACCGCAACCCGCAGAAGTACGTCGAGAATATTTACAAAGCGCAGGATTCCGATTTTACTACCGCCAAACACACTATTTATCATCAGGCCGACGCTCCGAGTGCATTGGAAGTGGAGATCATTAAATGACGGCCATTAATATGAATTCAAAAATTTTTCTGATGACATTAATGACAGCATCGGTATTGTCGGAAACCGGCAATGCGCAGCAACTGAAATACCCTGAAACCAGAAAGCAGGAACATTTTGACGAATACCACGGCGTAAAAGTCGCCGACCCTTACCGTTGGCTCGAAGACGACCGTTCGGAAGAAACTGCGGCATGGGTGAAAGCGCAGAACGAGGTGACATTTGGTTACCTGAATGCGGTACCATTTAAAGAGAAAATATTCCAGGACCTCGAAAAGGCATACAATTATCCTAAATATTCAGCTCCAAAAAAGAAAGGAGACTATTTCTATTTCTACAAAAACGACGGCCTGCAAAACCAGGCGGTATTGTATCGTCAGAAGGGACTCGACGGAACGCCGGAAGTGGTTGTAGATCCGAACAAGCTCTCGCCCGACGGAACGACACGGCTGACCGTTTTCAGCTTATCGAAAAACGGTGCTTATGCGGTTCTGGGCTTTTCGAAAGGTGGCTCCGACTGGCAGGAATACCAGGTCATGAATATGAAAGACCTTTCCATGCTGGGCGATAAGGTAGAATGGGTGAAAGTCTCCGGAGCGTCGTGGCAGGGTGATGGCTTTTATTACAGCCGCTACCCAAAACCGGATGGCAGTGCATTGGCCTCAAAGAACGAGAATCACCAGGTGTTTTTTCACCGTATCGGTACGGAGCAGAAGCAGGACAAACTGATATTTGAAGACCTTGCAAATCCGCAACGCTTCCATACCGTCGGCACGACCGAGGACGAACAATACGCTGTCCTGACCGTAAGCGACCGGGGAAAAGGTAAGGACGGTAATGGGGTTTGGGTGTTGAAGAGGGGTGAAAGCCGTTTTGTACCTATCCGCGAAGAGATTACCGATGCCAGTTTTCGCATTATCGAAAACATAGGCGCCGATTTCCTGATCGAAACCAACGACGATGCGCCGAACGGCAAGGTAATGCTTTTCAAAACGGCTGGCAGGACCTGGGAAACCGTGTTGCCGGAGCGTGAGGAACCGCTCGAATCTGCTCAGTTGGCAGGCGGGAAGTTGTTTGCGTCCTATTTGAAAGATGTGACCTCGCGTGCGTATGTGTACACGCCCACGGGTGTGCTTGAAAGCGAGATCCAAATGCCCGGACTGGGTTCGGCAGCAGGCTTTGGAGGGGATCGGGAGGATACCTTTGTCTTTTATACTTACACTTCGTTCAACTACCCTTCGACTATCTTCCGCTATGACATTGCGAGCGGAAAGAGCAGCGTTTTTCGCGAACCCGAGGTAACATTCAAACCCGCGGATTATGAAACGAAGCAGGTATTTTATCCAAGTAAGGACGGTACCCGTATTCCCGCATTCATTACCTATAAAAAAGGACTGAAATTGGACGGTACCAATCCCACGATCCTTTACGGCTACGGTGGCTTTAACGTAAGTCTGCCGCCTGCGTTTAGTCCTACCCGTATCCCGTTTTTCGACCAGGGTGGCGTATTTGTACAAGCGAACCTGCGCGGCGGAAGCGAATACGGTGAGAAATGGCACGAGCAGGGTATGAAGCTGAAAAAACAGAATGTGTTCGACGATTTCATTGCAGCAGCGGAATTCCTGATACTGGAGAAATACACCTCGCCAGACCGGCTGGCCATTCAGGGAGGTTCCAACGGTGGGCTGCTCGTCGGTGCCGTGATGAACCAGCGCCCAGAGCTCTTCAAAGTGGCGTTCCCGGCCGTAGGTGTAATGGATATGCTCCGTTTCCACAAATTCACTATTGGCTGGAACTGGATCGCCGACTACGGAAGTAGTGATAACGCGGAGGAATTCAGGGTTTTATACGGATATTCTCCGCTTCATAACATTAGAAACGGTGGCCATTACCCTGCTACGATGATTACAACGGCCGATCACGACGACCGCGTGGTTCCGGCGCATTCGTTTAAGTATGCCGCGGAATTGCAGGCAAAGGCGGGAAGCATTTCCACCAATCCATTGCTGATCCGGATTGATACCAACTCCGGCCACGGTGCGAGTAATACCAAAAAGGCCCTGGAAACCCAGGCGGATATTTACGCATTCCTCTTCCGAAATATGGACCTCATCTGGAAATAAACAGGCTGCAGAGAAAGCACCATATTAAGCTTCAATAATTTTTTGTAACCGGTATGCAATTTTGTTGCGTATCCGGTTACATTTGTATAT
>DATMSL010000599.1:0-8878 GCA_035565435.1 Dyadobacter sp.
GTGCGCGGTAGATTTACGTATCATAGAGCGATTTAGGGTTGCTGTATTTGTTGTAAAAGTTAATGAAAAGAGTATTAACCAAAATATTTAATCATTTGATTAAATATTTTGGTTAAATCGAAAACCGGTTTTACCTTTGAAGCATCAAATGGAAATTGACTGATGGCGAAAGCAAAAAAGGCGGAGTTGGATCTGAGCACGGAAGAGAAGATCAAGGAGGCGGCGAGCATTGTATTCACCAAAAAGGGGTACGGCAATGCGCGTACAAGGGATATTGCCGAAGAGGCGGGTATTAACCTGGCGCTGCTGAACTACTATTTCCGCAGTAAGGAGAAGCTTTTTCAGATTGTGATGGCCGAGCGGATCGACAAGTTGTTCGGCGTGTTGGGGCCGGTCCTGAATGATGAGTCGACGACATTAGAAGAGAAACTGGAAAAGATCACGGAGAGCTACATTAATATGCTTCTCGAACATCCCGACCTGCCGATTTTCGTGCTGAGCGAAATCCGTAACAATCCCGAGCAGCTTTCAAACCGGTTTCAGGCCCGGAAGCACCTCACGGAATCGGTTTTTATCAAACAGCTTGTAGAGCGCAGAAGCGATATTAACCCGTTTCATTTTCTGATGAATCTGCTGGGAATGAACTTGTTTCCATTTGTCGCAAAGCCGGTTCTGCAACCGATCCTGGGCAATGAAGAGATGTACCGGCAGCTGATGGAGCAGCGTAAACAGCTGGTTCCGGCGTGGATGAAGCTGATATTGGATCAGGGTTAAACGCCCTTTTTTTTTACACAGCAATTAATCAAATGATTAAATAAATCGAATAAATAAAATGATTAATGGATTCAAAATAGCATTGCTGATCGGTGTTTTGGCACTGACAGTCACGTGTTTGAGTGCGCAGGACAGGGCGCTGACGATCCGGGAAGCTTATCAGCTCGCCCGGAAAAACTACCCGATGGTCAGGCAACAGGGGTTAATCGACAAGGCGCGGGATTACTCTGTGAGCAATGCGGCGAAGGGTTATTTGCCACAGCTCACGGTCCAGGGGCAGGCCACATACCAGTCCGCGGTGACGGAATTTAAACTGCCCGTTTCGATCCCCGGTGTCGAGTTTCCGAGCATTAGTAAAGATCAGTACAAAGTTTACGGTGAAGTAAACCAGGCAATTTACGACGGAGGCAGCGTCCGTACACAGGTACGTTCGCATGAGGCGAACGCGCAGGTGGAATTCCAAAAGCTGGAAGTTGAACTGTACAAGCTTAATGAGCGCGTAAACCAGTTGTTTTTCGGCGTGTTAATGCTGGATGAACAGCTGAAACAGAACGATTTGCTGAAAAAGGACATCAACCTGGGAATTCGTAAAGTACAGGCGTTGATCGACAACGGGACCGCATTTAAAAGTAATGCGAATACCCTGAAAGCGGAATTGCTGAAAGCCGACCAGCGTACCATTGATTTGAATGCGAACCGGAAAGCATACCTGGAAATGCTGGGCATGCTGACTGGGCAGTCGCTGGGCGATTCTGTTGTGCTGGAAAGGCCTGCGGCCCTGGTGGCTGGGAGTGATATCAACCGGCCGGAGCTCAAACTTTACGACGCCCAAAACCGGAGCCTGGATGTGCAATCACAACTGCTGGACGTTCGCAACCGCCCGAAACTTAATTTTTTCTTCCAGGGAGGCTACGGCCGGCCCGCATTGAATATCCTTAACAATGGCTTCGACCCGTATTACATTACCGGCGTGCGGCTGAACTGGTCACTTTCAGGATTATACACTATTAAGAAAGACCGCGAGCTGATCCGCAACAACCGGGATGCCATTCAGCTTCAAAAGGAGACATTTCTTTTCAATACCAGTCTGGCGGCCAAACAGCAAAATGCCGAACTCGATCGTTTCAGCCAACTGCTGCGGACCGACGATGAGATCATTACCCTCCGCGAAAGCATCAAGACCACAGCCGCCGCTCAGCTCGAAAACGGCGTGATCAACACCAACGACTTCCTGCGTGAAGTGAATGCCGAAGATCAGGCGCGACTGAACAAGATCCTGCACGGCATTCAGCTGCTGATGTCGCAGTACAGCCTCGATAACACGTTGGGTACCCCTATTGAATAAGCATTTAAATACAAGCACATGAAAACATATTCTTATCTGATCATATTGGCTGCGGCGATGGCGGCCTGCAATGGAAAAGAGAGCCCATACGACGCTTCGGGGACATTCGAGGCTGTGGAAACGATCGTTTCTGCCGAGGCTACGGGCCGCATTATGGCGCTGGATCTCGAAGAGGGCCGGCAACTGAAAGCCGGGCAGGTCGTCGGTTATATTGATAGTGTACAACTGTCGCTGCGCAAAAAGCAGCTCGAAGCACAAATCAGGGCTACGGGCAGCCGCGTGCCCGACATTGTGGCGCAGACAAATGTTTACAAACAGCAGATCGCCGTGTCGCAGGTACGCCTCGACAATCTGATCCACGAACAGAAACGTGTTCAGAACCTGCTGAAAGCTGATGCGGCTACGCCTAAGCAGCTTGACGATATCAATGCACAAGTAGAAGAATTGCAAAAGCAACTGGATGTAATCCGTAAACAGGACGCGGCACAAACGTCGGTTTTGAAAACGCAAACTTCCGGCTTGCGGGCAGATGTGCAGCCACTGGTTGTTCAGATCGAGCAGATTAACGACCAGCTTGCCAAAACGAAGATTGTCAACGAAGTGAATGGTACCGTGCTTACCAAATATGCGGAGGCCAATGAAGTAGCGGCGGCGAGCAAGCCTTTGTATAAAATCGCGGACCTCTCCACAATCATCCTGCGCGCCTACGTAACGGGCGACCAGCTGACGGGCATTAAGCTCAATCAGCAGGTAAAGGTGCTCGTGGACAGCGCCGGCGGCCAGTACCGCGAGCTGCCCGGGACGATCGAGTGGATCAGCAGCAAGGCCGAATTTACTCCCAAGACTATTCAGACAAAGGACGAGCGGGCGAACCTGGTTTATGCAGTGAAGATCAGGGTGAAGAATGACGGCTATTTGAAAATAGGGATGTATGGAGAAGTCGTATTGAAATAATGGAAGCGGTTGTTGTCAAAAATCTGATCAAAACTTACGGCAAGGACAAGGCTGTGGCAGTGGATGACGTGTCGTTTTCCGTCGATAAGGGCGAGCTTTTCGGGTTGATAGGGCCCGACGGCGCCGGCAAGACCAGTATTTTCAGGATGCTGACCACACTGCTGCTGCCTGATAGTGGCTCGGGGAGTGTAGACGGGCATGACATCGTGCAGGATTTCAGAGAAATACGCAGTTCGGTGGGATATATGCCCGGTAAATTTTCGCTCTACCAGGACCTGACCATCGAAGAAAACCTGCATTTCTTCGCTACCGTTTTTGGTACGACGATCGAGGAAAACTACCATTTGATCAAAGACATTTACGTGCAGATCGAGCCTTTTAAAAACCGGCGTGCGGGAAAACTGTCCGGTGGGATGAAGCAGAAACTGGCGTTGTGCTGCGCATTGATCCACAAACCGACGACATTGTTTCTCGACGAACCAACCACCGGTGTTGACCCGGTTTCGCGGAAGGAGTTTTGGGAAATGCTCAGGAGGTTGAAAGAACAGCATATCACGATTCTCGTTTCGACGCCCTACATGGATGAAGCCTCGCTTTGTGACCGCATTGCGTTGATCCAGGGTGGTAAAATATTGTCCATCGACACACCACAGAATATCGTAAATAACTACCCCGATCGGCTGCTGGCCGTTAAAGCCAACGAAATGTACCGATTACTGAAAGCCCTCGAAGGCTATCCGGGTATTCTGAACAGCTATGCTTTCGGCGAGTATGCCCATGCAACGCTACGCGACGTGCATACGGACACGCACGCATTGCAGGCGTACCTGCAAGAGCGCGGGCTTACAGGCGTGGAGGTGAAGGAGGCTGAGGTAACGATCGAGGATTCATTTATCAAATTATTACATTAACACCGCTATGATGCAGGACGACAAAGTGATAGTCTGTGAGAAGCTTACCAAGCGGTTCGGGGACTTTGTGGCCACCAACGAAATTACATTCGATGTACATAAGGGGGAGATTTTCGGCTTCCTTGGGGCAAATGGTGCCGGTAAAACCACTGCCATGCGCATGCTGTGCGGCCTGTCCGCTCCCAGTTCGGGTAAGGCGACCATTGCAGGCTATGATGTATATACCCAGACTGAGCAGATTAAGAAGAATATCGGCTACATGAGCCAGAAGTTTTCGCTCTATGAAAACCTGACGGTGCTTGAAAACATCGAGTTTTTTGGAGGCATTTATGGTCTTTCCGACGAGCGTATCAAATCCAAAACGGAAGAGCTGCTCCAAAGGCTTGGGTTGAAAAGTGAAGCGAACAAGCTGGTAGGATCGCTTCCGCTGGGCTGGAAACAGAAGCTTTCTTTCTCGGTAGCTGTGCTGCATGAACCCAAAATCGTGTTTCTCGACGAGCCTACGGGCGGGGTAGACCCCGTGACCCGCCGGCAGTTCTGGGACATGATCTATGAAGCGGCCGATAGCGGCATTACCGTCTTCGTGACTACGCATTATATGGACGAGGCCGAGTATTGTAATCGTATATCGATCATGGTGGATGGAAAAATGGAAGTCCTCGACACGCCGACAAACCTGAAAAACAGCTTTCATGCGCGGTCGATGGACGAGGTGTTTTATCAGCTTGCGCGCGGCGCGAAAAGGGGGGATTAGTCATGAAACAGTTTCTCGCGTTTGTCAGAAAGGAATTTTATCACGTGCTCCGCGACCGCCGCACGCTGCTGATCCTGTTTGGGATGCCCATCGCGCAGATATTGATCTTCGGCTTTGCATTGACCAACGAGGTGAAGGATTCTGAAATCCTGGTGGTGGATTATGCCAAAGACAATGCCTCGCAGGAGTTGCTGACGAAGATCGGTTCGAGCCGGTACTTCAACATCCGGCAGGCTGCGTTGAGCCATAGCGAAATATTGACCACGTTTCAGAAGGGTAAGATCAAAGCTGTGGTGGTATTTCCAGCCAATTTTAACGAGGATTTGCTTCACCAGAATAAGGCTCAGATTCAGATCGTTACCGACGCCAGCGACGTCAATACGGCGAATATGGTCACTAATTACCTGTCGTCGATCATCATGGATTATCAGAACCAGCTCAATCAGAATCTGGAAATCCCTTACCGTATTACACCCGAGGTGCGAATGCTCTACAATCCGCAGCTCAAAGGCGCCCACGGTTTCGTACCGGGCGTGATGGCGCTGGTGCTGCTGCTGGTTTCGGTGATGATGACTGCCATTTCTATCGTCCGGGAAAAGGAAACCGGTACGATGGAAATCCTGCTCGTGTCGCCATTCAAGCCGGTGCTTGTGATATTTGCCAAGGCATTTCCTTACCTCGTTTTGTCGCTCGTGAATGTGACGGCGATATTGTTACTCAGCGTTTTTGTGCTGGACTTGCCTGTCAAAGGAAGCGTAGCACTGCTGTTTGCGGAAAGCACATTGTTTATCGTCACCTGTCTGGCTCTGGGTATTTTCATATCCATCAAAACCTCCTCCCAGCAAATTGCAATGCTTATTTCGCTGATGGGTATGCTGTTGCCGACGATGATGTTCAGCGGTTTTCTGTTCCCG
This sequence comes from Dyadobacter sp., assembly GCA_035565435.1. Lineage (GTDB taxonomy): Bacteria > Bacteroidota > Bacteroidia > Cytophagales > Spirosomataceae > Dyadobacter. The sequence continues at coordinate 5,653 of DATMSL010000599.1, forward strand.
ATCGAGAACATGCCCCTGCCATTGCAGGTCCTATCCAACATTGTGCCTTCCAAATGGTTTTACATTATCGTCAAATCGATCATGATCAAAGGGTTAGGGTTGGCTGCGCTTTGGAAAGAAACATTGATTTTACTTGGCATGACCGTATTTCTGCTGCTGGTAAGTTTAAAGAGCTTTAAAATCCGTTTGCAATGAGAACATTACGATTTCTGTTACGCAAAGAATTCAGGCAGATTTTCAGGGATAAGGCCATTGTGGCAATGATCTTTTTTATGCCGATGGTGCAGCTGATAATTATGCCGTTAGCAGCTGATTATGAGGTGAGGAATATCAATTTATCAGTGGTCGATCATGATAAATCACCCTATTCCCAAAAACTGATTGCTAAAATTGTGGCATCCGGCTACTTCCGGCTCGCCGGCTATAATGTGTCGTTTAAGGAAGCATTTGGTCTGATTGAATCCGATAAGGCTGATCTGATCCTCGAAATCCCGCATAACTTTGAAAGAAACCTGATCCGTGAAGATCACGAGAAGCTTTTTGTAGCCGTGAATGCGATCAACGGTACCAAGGCTAGCCTGGGCGGTTCCTATTTGGGGAGTATAATCGGGGATTTCAATGCAGATATCCGGATGCAGCTCGTCACACCGCCGCGGTTCAGCCAGTTTCCTGTAATCGACGTAATAGCATCGAACTGGTTCAATCCGGTTTTGAATTATAAAGTATTCATCGTCCCAGGCATTCTGGCGATCCTGGTCACAATGGTCGGCGGCTTTTTGTCCGCATTAAACATTGTCCGGGAAAAGGAAATAGGAACGATTGAGCAGATCAACGTGACGCCGATCAGGAAACACATTTTTATATTAGGTAAATTAATTCCTTTCTGGGTGCTGGCCAATATCGTTTTCACAATCGGCCTGCTGGTAGCGCGGTTTGTGTACGGGATCGTACCGGTTGGAAGTTTGCTTACGCTCTACGCATTCATTTCAGTGTATTTGCTCGCTGTTCTGGGTTTTGGTTTACTGGTATCGACATTTTGCGATACCCAGCAGCAGGCCATGTTCATCATGTTCTTTTTCATGATGATGTTCATACTGCTGGGAGGGCTGTTCACGTCGATCGACAGCATGCCGGAGTGGGCTAAGCTGATTACGCGTGCCAACCCGGTTCGGTACATGATCGAGGTAATGCGGATGGTCGTTCTTAAAGGCAGTAGCTTCGCGGATGTGCTGCCACATGTCGGGGTAGTAGCATTAATGGCAGTGATTCTTAACGGCTGGGCTATTCTGAACTACAAGAAAACCAACTAGCACCCTCACGATCCCTGATCATCCTTGACCACACCTGACCAAATCTGACCAAACCACGCAACACCTGACCATCCTTAACTATTCCTGACCAAACCTGACCCGGCTAGTCCATCTCCACCATCGCCTTGATTACCCCATTAGCCGGATCGAGCCAGCTTTCGAACTGATCCTTCACCTGTCCGAATGTTACGCGGTGGGTGATGTATGTTTTCGGATCTACCAGGCCGTTTTTCATGCTATGGATCACATGCTCAAAATCGGCGCGGGTCGCGTTGCGGCTGCTCATTAATGTAGCCTCACGTTTGTGAAATTCAGGGTGGCTGAATGCGATTTCGCCTTTTTGCAGACCAACCAGCACATATTTTCCTCCATGGGCCAAATAGGCGAAAGCAGTATTAATAGCGCGTAAATTACCCGTCGCGTCGATGACGACGGTCGGCATATCACCGTTTGTGATTTCAGCCAGGCGTCCGGCGACATCCTCATGAAGGCCATTGACAGTATGCTCTACGCCCACGCGGTCACGGCAGAATGCCAGGCGTTGGTCGTTGATATCCAAGGCGATCACCTTTCCACCCGCAATGCGGGCAAATTCCATGGTTCCCAAGCCAATGGGCCCCGCGCCGACCACAAGTACAAACTCGTCCTTACGCACATCTGCGCGGCGCACGCCATGCGCGCCTATCGCGAGCGGCTCCACGAGCGCAAGCTCGTCGAAGCTCAGGCCATCGCCGTGCACAAGCGAATAGGAGGGGACAGAGAGGTACTCCGCCATCCCGCCGTCGATATGCACGCCCGACACTTTCAGGCTGGCGCAGCAGTTCGGCCGGCCATTTCGGCAGGCAACACATTTGCCGCAGTTGAAATAGGGAACAAATGTTACTGCCTCGCCTTTTACAAAACCCGGCGCGTCAGTCTCGAGGATCTCGCCTGCCAGTTCGTGGCCAAGTATTCTTGGGTAATGAAAGAAAGGCTGCGTTCCTTCATAGGCGTGCAAATCCGTGCCGCAGATGCCTATTCTTTTGATTTTCAGTAGGGTATTTCCCGGCGTGGCTACCGGCGCCTCGGCTTGTTCATAGGAGAACGAGCCGGGCGTGGTACAAACAAGTATTTCCATGGATTGGTCAGGAATTGGCCAGCGCGCGATCGAGGTGGACATAGCCGCCGTCGACGTAAATGAGCTGCCCGGTCGTGTGGCTGGATCTTTCGGAAAGGAGGAAAACGGTCATGTTGGCGATTTCTTCGGCGGTTGTCATGCGGTTTTCTAATGGGATATTCGCCGTAATCGCCGCCAGTTTTTCCTGCGGGTTGGGCAGGGTTTCGATCCATCTCTCGTAAAGCGGCGTCCAGCATTCGGCTACGATCACCGAATTTACGCGAATGCCGTATTTGAGCAGTTCTACCGCCCATTCGCGCGTCAGTGCGTTACGGCCGCCGTTGGAAGCCGCATATGCAGACGTTCCGCCCTGACCGGTATCGGCGGTTTTAGAACTGATATTCACGATGGACCCCTTGGAGGCTTTCAATGCTGGCAATGCATAATGTGCCATCAGGTAGTAATGCACTACGTTTTTATGCAAAGAGGCGATAAAGCCGTCGTAGGTGCCGTTTTCAAGTCCCACACCGTCATTTACCCCGGCATTGTTGACCAGACCGTCGATCCGGCCATACTTTTCCAGAACTGCATTAACTGCTTTCTCGGAAGCCTCGGGCTGGGTAAGTTCGGCCGCTACCTGAAAAGATTCTTTACCTGCCGCCGCCAGTGCATCGACTACCTTTTGGTTGTCCTCCGCATTTCTGCCTACGATTACGGGGATTGCACCTTCGGATGCCAGCACTTGTACAATGCCCTCACCAATACCTTTGGCACCGCCAGTCACGATGACCACCTTATTTTGAAGTTTTAAATCCATTAT
>DATMSL010000600.1:0-7901 GCA_035565435.1 Dyadobacter sp.
ATCGTGGATCCATTTGTCGATGGGCCCCTCAACCCATTCGTCTCCACCCAGGCCTTTTATATCATCCACATTACCAATATCTTCTTCCTTACAGGAGGTCAGCGTCGTGCTGAACAGCAATGCGACCACCAGGTAGTTTGCGAAATGTTTGAATAGAATTTTCATATTTGAATGGCTTTCTTACCTCGGATTCTGTTGTATACCTGAAATGGCGGCTGTCTGCGGGATCTGCAAAATCCGGCGGAGATCACCTGCCGGGACGGATATCGTAGACCCGCTTCGGGTGGTGTGTGTCACCGGAATGTTGTAACGCTGAATATCGAACCAACGCATCCCTTCCTGTACGAACTCGACGCGCTTGAATGCTAATACGGTTCCTATAATGTTGTTCCTTAGATTACCTGTCCTGAAATAGCTCTGCATACTGGCCGCAGTAACCTTATGCTGTGACGCGTCATAGTTATCAACCCGTTTGCTGATGTAAGTATTCAGATCGGTAATACAGGCGGCTGTATTGTTAAGATAAGCATTGGCTTCGATTCTGTTGAAGAGCACTTCTTCCACAGTAAAAACCGGCAGCATCACATAAGGCAGCCCGATTTCCGCGTTCACCGATTCGCGCACGAAATATTCCGTAAGTTTTGGAATAAAGTAATTGTTGTCGCCGCGGTAGTACAGCGGGAAGTCCCAGCTGGCATTGCCCGCAATGATCTGCTCGCTTGCCGAAATCTCCTGCCATTTGGCGTAGGTCATACCATACCGGTAACTGGCCACATAACGCCCGTAAGTCGATGATGTTTCGACCAGCAGCAAATTGGCATTTTCACTAGCGCGCGAATAGATATTAAAAAGCTCAGCCGGCGACATGCTCGAATAGGTAGTGTTCCATGGACGCAAGCTTTCGGCGAAATTATTGCTTGGAAAAGCTGCATTAGCGTATTCCAGCACCTTCTGGTAATCCTTTTTGACCAAATAGAAACGGCTCGCAAACGCATTGGCAGCAGCCAGGTTGAAGTGATATTTCGGAACGGTGTAACTGCCGTCGCTGATCAATGGAAGACCTTCCAGCAAGTCCTTTTCAATCATCTGATACACTCCCGCAACCGTCCCTCTTTCGTATTGCTTGATCACCACATCCTCGGGAACTGTTACATAGGGAATACCCGGACCGCTGTTGGCTTGTTGCGGGTCGAAGAATGTGCAATAGTAATTCACCAGCATAAAATGGGCATACGCCCGTGCCAGCAATGCTTCGCCTTTCTGTGCATTGTAGGCATCCGGGTTCGATGCCTTGCTGATGATATCCAGAGCTTCGTTAGCCACCGATATTGCCCGGTAACATTCTGCCCAGTATTGGTCGGGAGAGTCCTGTTCGTCCACGGTAGCTTCCACCACTTCGAAAAGAAATGAACCACGGTTGGTTTTGTCGTCCTGGCCTAAGCCCTTATCCGCCACATTGTCGCTCATTCCTTCCGCAAACACGACATACCCGCCCTGCGGATAAGCGGTGGTAAGTAATTGCGAAACCTGTTTCGGCGTGCTGATGATCGCCCGGGTACTGTCCGGCTCTTTGGATAAGAAGTCCTCACAACCAGCCAAAGTCAGTAGCGGCAGGATCAGTAAGAGTTTTTTATATCTTTTGATGGTAACCATATCGTTAAAATGAATCATCCTCAACACTTACAATGTCAATTTCAATGCAACTGTGAATTGCTTCTGGATAGGCTGCGCCACACCACCCGAATTGAAAAACTCCGGATCCTGGCCTTTAAGCTTCTTATCCGAGTAAATCAGCCACGGGTTAATCGACGAAACCTGAATGCTCGCCGCTTTGAAACCATAACGGTTAATCACCTGCAACGGCAACTTGTAAGCCAGCGATACCGATTTCAACCGGACAAAATCACCCTTAGCAACGCGTTCGGTTGAATAATTGTAGATATTGTAGGGATAGGTACCTTGCAGATACAACTGCTCCAACTCGTCAGCAATAGAAGGTTTGGCAGGGAATTTTTCATCGCCCGACATTACCCAACGGTCGAGAAACTCCCTCGGCATTGCGTCCAGGTCACTGAATGCCGATTTATACAGCGGATTAAGCCTGATTTTGTTCCCTGCCTGGTAAGTAAAGAATACGTTCAGCGTAAGCCCTTTATAAGTCAGTGTATTATTAAAACCACCCGTAAACGGCGGATCGACCGGACCTTCGTATTTGAGGTACTGAACGTTCTGATCCTGCAAATAGACATCCGAACTCACTTCCCCATTCTCATTCAGGAAGATCGGTACACCCGTTTTAGGATTAAGTGCGCGATAATCGATCGAGAAGAGGCTGCGCACCGGCTTGCCTTTTACATTCGCACCTTCCGCTTTTACGAGGTCAAAAATGCCTGGGCTATTGTCGACATTCGTGATAAGCGTGTGCGAATACCCGAACGTAATCCGCGAACGAAAATCCCAGTCACGGTTTTTGAAAAGCACGCCGTCGACCGAAAAATCGGCACCGTACGATTCCATATCCGCATAGTTGGCAACCTTGTAAATCTGCCCGCCGATACCGGAGGTCTTAATCTGATCTATCAGGTCAAAACTGTTACGAACGTAGCCGTCAAGCGTAAAGTTGATACGGTTGGCAAACAAACCTACATCCAGGCCAACGTTTCCGCTATATAATTTTTCCCAGGTAAGCTCCGTGTTCTGCAGTGAAGCAAGCTGAATCGCCGATTCCTTTTCATCTGCATAGGGCCGGCGTGTAATGATGCTTTGAAGCAAAACGGCCGCATTCGTAGCAGGTCCGGTATCAGCGGAAAGTCCGTAACTCAAACGCAAACGGCCCATACTCAACCATTTCATGTTTTTGAAGAAATCTTCGCGGTCAAAGTTCCAGGAGCCGGCGACCGTGTAGGTAGGCAGCCAACGGGCAATGGCCGATTTCCCGAAACGGTTGGAGCCGTCGTAGCGAACATAGCCTGTGACATTGTATTTGCCATCCAAAGTATATCCCAAACTCCCGTAAAATGCGGCAAATCGCTCGTAATCCATTTGCATTCCGTAATACTGGAAGTTGGTCTCGATGGTTTGCTTCAAAATGCGATAATCCACAAATGGTGTCCCGCCCTGATCATATTGAAAGCCGTAACCGGTATGATTGGAATTCTGGCGGTTGGTAAACTTCACCTCCTGCCCCACCAGCGCATTCACCTCGTGCCGCTCACCAAATTTCTGGTTGTAACGCAGATTATTACGCACATTATAGAACAGCATTTGGTCTTCATTCCGGTTATAGAAACCGCCGCTTGGCAACACGACAACGGGCTCTGCATTGGGCACGTCCGGATCGGTGTAAAGGTATTTGTTAGCCAATGCGATGGTAGAGTTATCCGCCGCACGGTAAGCATTAGCCATGTTGCTATGCTCGGTAATAATATGCTCACGGCCTGTTTGAATGTAGCGCAATGCACCCAGGAAATCGTAGCTCAGGTTGTCCGTAATCTTGTAGGAAAGATTTCCCTGCAACTTGATATCCGCAAGCGTCAGGTTAATCTTGTTGTTAGCCAGCTCCGAAATGATATTGAACGGTGCGAAGTTTCTCCGGAAGAATTCCAGGTTGCCGTTCTCATCATAGGCCGTGAGTGTCCGACTGGTATTCAGTGCGTAACTGAATGGATTGATATCGAAATCGCGGTCATACTTACCTTCTACCGGGTTGCTTCTTCTGCTCAATGAACCCGGCGCCTGCTGCCTTCTTACCGATGCCAGTGTGGTAAGCCCGATACTCAGCCGGTCGGACAGCTGATAGTTGTTGTTAAAGTTGAGCGTATACCGTTTGACTTTGTCAGCAATCGTCCAGCCATTATCGTCCAGGTAACTTACCGAAGCATAGGAGCTGGATTTTTCCGTTCCAAAGGAAACACTAAGTGAGTGCTCATGGATGAAATTTTGTTTAAAAAGAACGTCGAACCAATCGGTATTTGCTTTGGCGTAACGGAGCAGATACTCGCGCCTTGCCTCCCGGGTATTGAGCAATTCAGAGTTTCCCTGATCATTGGCTTGCTGGATCAGGTTGTACATTTTGCCGAACACGCCATAATCCGGCTTGGAAAGTATATCCGAGTCCAGATACCCGTGATTTTGCAAGCTCCCCAGCACCGACATTTGCTGTGCGGAATTCAGGATATTGAAATTGCGATAAGAAGGCACGAGCTGTGTACTGAAATTGCCCGAATAGGTAATCACCGGCTTTCCGCTCTTTCCTTTTTTGGTAGTAATCACAATCACCCCGTTCATTGCTCGGGCGCCGTACAACGCAGCCGCGGCGGCATCTTTCAATATATCGAAAGTCTCGATGTCGTTCGGGTTAAGCCCTGCCACGGCCGAACCCAGTAGTGTCGTGGGGTCGCCGCTGGAAAGCTGGTCGTTGGAAATATTTACAATATCTTCCTGCACAACGCCATCGATCACCCAAAGCGGTTTGTTAGCACCATTCAGCGAAGTAGCACCACGGATACGGATCTTGGGAGCTGCCCCGAAAGTACCGGACACGTTCTGAATTGAAACACCTGCCGCACGGCCTTCCAGCATCCGGCTGACATCCGGTAAACCATCGATCTTTACATCATCGGTTTTCAGCGTTACCGCCGAACCGGTAAATTTATCCTTATTGATTTGTTGAAAGCCGGTTACGACCACATCCTGCAAGCCTACCGCATCTTCTACCAGTTCGATGGTCAGGTTCCTGGCTGCTTTCACTTCTTTGGGAAGGAAGCCGATCATGGTAATTACGAGCGTTGCATTGTCAGAAACGCCTTGCAACAGGAATTCGCCCTTTTCATTGGTGACGGTCCCTTTCTGCAAGCCTTTCACACGCACAGTCGATCCGATAAGCGGTTCACCGGTGCTGCTTTTTACGACACCTTTCACGTCGATATCCGCGGCGAATGCAAACGAAGAAAACGGAGAAGCGAAAACGGACAGAAAGAAGACACCCAGGAGCAACGCAATAAGCCGACTCAGGCCACTGATCCGATAGAAAAGATTCATATAAATAAGTATAAGTCTAACCCCAAATAACTGTCCGTCCGCCCGAAGCGGGTTTAAAAATTAATAGATTCAATAATACGGATTATCGCACGAAAAGCGAAAACATTCTACCACCGGCGGTGACAAAAATTAAAGCGATGCTAATTGTGCAAAAGCAAAAGAATATACTCAATACGCACGAAATCCCGATACCGTTGAAGCCCGTAGCGCCATTTTGACAAATTATCTCTCTAAAAACATTGCAAAATCGCATTTTATTGCCTGAAAACGCGATTTAAGCGGTTTTAGCGGATATCTTTTTTCTTTTCCGTCAAAACCGAAGTAATGCGGTTCAATTCGTCGACTTTCGAGGCAAAATCGCCTTTCAGCATGTCACGTACCGCTTTGAGTTGTTCCATCGCCATTTCGAGGTTATCCGGCAGCGCTTCGCCAAGGACTTCTTTCAGCCGTTTGGCGAATGTGGGCGACATTCCGTTAGTGGAAATAGCCACTTTAAGGTTGCCTTTTCTGACGACCGAGGAAAGGTAGAAATCGCAGATATCCGGCGTGTCGGCTACGTTCGCGAGTATATGCCGGGCGCGGGCGGTTTCCCAGATCCTTTTGTTCTCGGGCTTGTCGTTAGTGGCTACAATCACCAGGTCTTTTTCCAGCAGGTCGTCGTCCTCGAACTTCCGTACAATTAGATTTATTCGTGAATTGGTCGCGGCAATCTCCCTTATTTCCGCACGGATTTCGGGGGCAACGAGCGTTACGCGGGCGAGCGGGGAGTTATCAAGAACCGCAGTAATTTTTTCCAAACCTACGTAGCCGCCGCCCACAATGAGCGTGCGTAGGTTTTCGAGTTTGAGGAATATCGGGAATAGATTGTTCATTGACCAAATTTACATAAATAACCCGTTCATAACGACACCACAAATGCCTTTATAACTATTCCAACATCGCGCTTTTTCTATCTGCTTCTTTCCCCGTACCTTTGCACTATGATCGCGATTACGAACCTCAGCTATTTCCTGGGCGACCGTGCATTGTACGACGGCGCCTCACTACATATAAAGCCAAAACAAAAGATCGGGCTTATCGGACTGAACGGTACCGGCAAGTCTACCCTCCTGCGCATGATTAACGGAGAATTCCAGCCCGACGGCGGCTCGATCTCCAAAGCTGGCGATTGTACGATCGGCTTTCTCAACCAGGATCTGCTTTCCTACCAAACCGAAGATTCGATTCTGTCGGTGGCTATGCAGGCGTTTGAAAGACAGAATGTTCTCCAAGTGCAAATGGATAAAATCCTGCACGATATGGAGCATAACTATACCGATGACCTCGTAGACAAGCTTGCCCGCGTGCAGGAAGAGTTCGAGGCGCTGGATGGTTATTCTGTACAATCCAAGGCAGAAGCGATCCTGGAAGGTCTTGGCTTTTCGACCGCCGACCTGAATCTGCCGCTGAGGCAGTTCTCCGGAGGCTGGCGGATGCGCGTCATGCTTGCGAAACTGCTTTTGCAAAAACCATCACTGCTCATGCTCGATGAGCCTACCAACCACCTGGACCTTCCGTCAATCCAGTGGGTGGAGAAATACACGCAGAATTATGAAGGCGCGGTGATCGTCGTTTCCCACGACCGCCAGTTCCTCGACAATACGATTGATACAACTGTGGAAGTTTCGGGCGGAAAACTCAACTATTACGCCGGAAACTATTCCTACTACCTGGAAGAAAAAGCACTTCGCAACGATATCCAGCGCGGTGCCTATGAAAACCAGCAAGCCAAGATTCGCCAGACTGAACGGTTTATCGAGCGTTTCAAAGCGAAAGCTACCAAGTCGCGACAGGTACAAAGCCGCGTGAAAGCATTGGATAGAATGGAAATCGTGGATGAGGTAATGGACGAGAATGCGAAAGTGCATTTCCGCTTCCAGTTTACGACTCAACCAGGCCGCCACGTCTTCCAACTGGAAGATGCTTCCAAAGCTTACGGCGACAAAGTGATCCTCGACGCGACCAATATCAGCATGGAGCGCGGCGACAAAATTGCGCTCATCGGTGCTAACGGCCGTGGTAAATCTACGGTACTCCGTATTGTGGCCGGTACGGAGCCTATTGAAGGTAAGAGAAGGCTGGGGCACAATGTTTCGTTTACGTTCTACGCCCAGCACCAGCTCGAATCCCTCAACGTGGCGCATAACCTCATCGAGGAATTGAAATATGCCAACCCTACCAAGACCGAAACCGAGTTGCGGACCGTTTTGGGCTGCTTCCTTTTCACGGGGGATGATGTTTTCAAGAAAATCAAAGTACTTTCTGGGGGTGAAAAATCGCGGGTTGCATTGGCCAAGGTATTGCTTTCACAAGCCAACTTCCTCCTGCTCGATGAGCCGACCAACCACTTGGATATGCAATCTGTCAATATCCTGATCCAGGCATTGCAGCAATATGAAGGCAGCTATATCGTCGTTTCCCACGACCGTTATTTCGTAGAAAACATTGCGAACAAGATCTGGTATATTGAAGACCATCAAATCAAAGAATATCCCGGCACTTACGAAGAGTATGAGATTTGGGTGGAAGAGCGTGGGTTACAATCAGCAGTGAGCGAAAAAGTGCAAGTAAGCAGCGCACCTCCACAGAAGAGCCAGCCTGCCGCTGCCAGCCAGAATAAAAACAATGGCAAACCTCAATCCAACGAGGATGTGCAAAAGCTGAAAAAGGCTAGAAAAAAGATCGAAGAACTGGAAGATACCATTAACAATCTCGAAGTAAGAAAAGCGGAAACTGAAGGCAAATTATCCGATCCCAAAATTTACAACGATTCCGTAGCGTTAGCTGAAATGAACCGCTTTTATGCTGATATCAAGCAAAAG
>DATMSL010000601.1:0-12793 GCA_035565435.1 Dyadobacter sp.
CTGACGTTCCTGAGTCCCACTATATGGCTCAAAAGCGCTTTCAGCAGCTTGCTCGAAGCGGGACCTGATTTCTTTTTGACACCCAACATTTCAGCACCGTTAAAAAAATCGGCCATTCTGGACGACAAACGCATTCTCAATGCAGGAATGTACCATTCCGGGAGCTGGACCTTGCGGCCTTCCGGCAAAACAACGGCAGCACTGGAATGGTGGGCGCACCGGACGATCGACCGCGCCTATTTTGATCTTTGCAACGGCATGAATACAGATCAGCTGTGGTTGAATTACATTCCGGTGTGGATTCCTGCAACAAAAACATTACATAACGCAGGCTGGCATTATGGGTTGAATGCGGTTTTGAATAAAAACCTTGTCAATCAAAACGGCACATACGAAGTCGACGGCCAGCCATTGGTTTCGCTTGATTTCGCCGGGCTTGGGTATTTCGATCCGATCTGGTCGGATCATGCTGCGCTCGTGACCGAAAACAAGGCATTTCAGGCATTGTTCATGCAGTACCAACGCATTGTCATCCGAAAAAAACAGGAACTGGAAATCAGCGGCGAACCGACGTTTGGAAAGTATGCCAATATCCTTCCTAACCGGCTCATGCGAAAAGGCATTGCTGCCAGGTTGAAGGAATTAACCAACTATATCGATCAGTTTTAACCAGCGAAACAGGATTCCATGCATTTTTTAGAACAAACCACACAGGACCTGCGGAACTTCGTATCAGCACTGAAACCGGCCCAGACTTCCGGCAATGCGCACCGGTACCCGAAACTGACGGTCATCACCCCTTCCTACAATCAGGCCTCCTTCCTCGAAAGGACGATTCTAAGCGTGCTGAACCAGGGCTACCCGAATCTCGAATACATTATCGTCGACGGCGGCTCGAACGACGGCAGCGTGGAGGTGATCAAAAAATATGAAAAATACCTGTCATGGTGGGTTTCCGAGAAGGATCGCGGGCAGGTTCACGCCATCAACAAAGCATTGGAACGTGCAACAGGTGAGTATATCAGCTTTCAAAACTCCGACGATGTATATTTCCCGGGCACTTTCACTCGTTTTGGAGAAGCAGCATTGAAATATCCGGTCGATATTCTTTACGGCGACCTGTACATGATCACGACCGACGACGAAGTGACCGAAATACTCAAAACAACTTCTTACGACTTCGATTGCCAGATCCTGGAAGGGATGCAAATCCATAACCAGTCGCTTTTCTTCAAGCGCTCGCTGGTAGAAAAGTACGGTATGTTCGACGAGTCATTCCGTTTTGCATTCGATTACGACTTCATCACGCGATACACTTCTCACAAGTCGACGACCACGAAAAAGATCGATGGCCTTGGGGGCGCGTTGCGTATACATGCGGAAGCAAAGTCGTCGACCATCGCCACGACGATCGGTCGGGAGGAGCATGCGAGGGTACAAAAATTGTACATTTCAACGAACACCGTACTCAACAAAATCAAGTATCTTTGGTGCCGTGTCCGTAAAATCGCCTATTTCATTCTGCGGTTTGATATTCAGTACATCAGATTCCGGCTTTCCAGATGAATTGGAGCTTATTTAATGTAGTCAATAATTTTAACTATCTCCGGTATTCGGTGGGCATCGCGATGATGTTCAACGGGTTTCCGCTGATATTTTTTATACGCGACACGCTCGGTATCGGGCCCGCGAGCAGCGTTTTTACGGCGATGTTCTTCTCGCTGGCTTTGTTGCTGATGATCCCGCCCACACTTTTCAAGAGACTTTACAAACCGAATGTCATCCTGATCAACCTCGGAGCAGGTTTTTTGCTGCTGACACTCTGGTATTTCATGTTCATGAACCACCAGGGAAAATCAATAGCCGATATCGGTAACTTCGTATTCACATTCGGTTTCCTGGCATTACTTATGCACGTCCCTAATGACGTGAAAGATACACTGATACAGGTACTTTTTCTGTTTTCATTCTTTACCAACATTACCCTGGTTTACTCGCTCATCACCGACCCCAACTGGACGCCGGGTATGCGGGCTGCCGTAAATTTTGCCAACGAGGGCGCCCAGCCGGGAGGTAACCCGCACATCACGGCCCGTAACGGGGTTATCACTTTGCTTTCAGCTCTGGTTTTGCTGGGAAACACCAAACACCTGTTAACCAGGCTATTCCTGTTCTTTTCAGTACTATTTGGAATGGGTGTAGTGGTGTTGTCGCTCGCCAAATCCAGTTATCTCGGTCTGGGAATTGCTTTTGGAGCCTACTTTTTGTTTCATTTCAAATTTTCTAACATTACCTCGGGCATTGCCAGTGCGTTCAAGTTCAGGAATATGGTGTTTATCATACTCATATTACTGGCGATCAACTATTTCCTTTCGCGCTACGGTAACATCCTGAACCTACTGCTAGGTTATTGGGATATTTTCCAGGACCGGATCATGAACGTGATCTTTACGTCCACCGGGGTGAGGCTTTCGGAAGAAGCGGATGTCGATTACTCCGCTATGGGACGTGTAAGCGGTTTTGGAGAATTCTTGGAAACATTGTATTCGTGGGATATCTTCCTCGGCAGAGGCTATAAGAATGACTACCTCGACGTTCCCCTGCTGGAATCGTGGGTGAACCACGGGATTTTTGGTTTTGTCTTTTTCGCAAGCTTTAACTTCTTCCTGTTCCTGTACGTGATCCGCGAAGTGCGCCGTCATACCAACCCGCTGACAACGTTTCTGGCCTATTTCTTCCTGTCGATGGTGGTGTTGCTATTTACAGGTGGCCGTCCTTACGATATTGCATTCTGGTTTCCGTATTCGGTTATGATCCGCTTCCTGGGTATCAAATACTTGGATGCTATCCCGAGATTTAGAAAGGTTTCAAGACCCCAGCCACAACCCGTAAGCACCCTAACCACCTGATACGCTCCCCCGAGCCGTGGGACTTTTACGAGAGGTTCCCAGCATTCCGCGCATGAAGAACAGAGTTGAACAACTGGATGGGTTAAGGGGCATATTTGCCGTCCTGGTCATTGCCCATCACCATAACGCATTCAAAGAGTCGATCCTTTACAACAACTTTTTCGTGATCAACGCGAGCCTGTTTGTCGACTTTTTCTTCGTGCTGAGTGGCTTCGTTATTGCACTCAACTATGTCGACCGCATTCACAGCACCGGCGATTTCCTGACTTTCCTGAAAAAGCGTTTTATCAGATTATACCCGCTGCTATTTTACACCGAAGTCGTTTTTGTGGCAGCCAACCTGCTCGGCGAGCACAGCGCATTGAAAAATGTGGCCGGAATGGGTTTGAGCTATTATTTATACACCTCCCTCGACGCTCTCACATTCATGGGTTCCAGCACGGTGTTCGGCGGGTGGATCAGCAATAACTATCCTTCATGGTCGATTTCGGCTGAAATGATTTCCTATGTGGTATTCGGACTGGTGATTTTAATATTACCCCGGTTTAAATATGCGGCATTTGCGCTCATAGGGCTATTGTCCGGCATTTTCATCTATTCGCGGGGTGAATACCTGCTTGCCTACGACTACGGCTACGTGCGCGGGCTTCTGTGCTTTTCGCTAGGCATTTTCACAAACAGGTTGTTAAGGCAAAAAACATTTCAGCTTTCCGCATTCGAAATTCCTTTCCTGCTATTCATGATCGCGGCCATGTATTTTGTGCATCATTGGGAGTTGAATCTGTGGAAGCTCGTTTTCCCGTTCATTTTCTCGCTTGGTATCATCATTTTCGCCAGCTCCGCCGGCATTGTCACGCAAATACTGAGCAGCAAGCCTTTCCAGTATCTGGGCAAAATATCCTACTCTATTTACCTGAACCACGCAATCGTGCTGATATTTGTCAACATCATTTTATTCAGGTTCTTAAAATCACCGGAAAACGAGGGGATGTTCGCGATTTCCCTGCTCAGTTCCATCGGGTTAACTATCCTCTATTCGCATTTCACCTACGAATTGGTGGAGAGACGTGTGGGTAAATTCCTGAGAGACAACTGGAATTAATGGCATGATCTTTACTCCTGTTTTTCTGCGGACCTTTGATTAAACCTTTCGGGGCCCGGATGGGTTATCATTAAAGACAAAACAGTAGCGTTATGGCAACATTCTCAGAATTGATCAACAGCGATAAACCGGTTTTGGTGGACTTCTCGGCCGAGTGGTGCGGCCCTTGTAAAATGATGAAGCCGATCCTCGAAAAAGTAAAAGCCGATTTGGGTGATTCCGCGACGATCATCAAAGTCGATGTGGATAAAAACCAATCGGCGGCGCAGGCTTACCGCATCCAGGGCGTTCCTACGCTGATCGTCTTCAAAAACGGCAAGCCGCTCTGGCGCCAATCGGGCGTAGTGCAGGCCGATCAGCTCAAATCCGTTATCAAGCAATACATTTAATATTTCCCTGGTTCAATGCGTAATACCCGCGGCTTCGACACGATTGAAAATAAAGATTTTAGCATTGAGCCATTGCTGGAAAGCAGCTACGAACAGGTCCGGTTTGTGCATTGCAGCATCCCGGACCTGACCGGCATCGATTTCATCGACTGCGTATTCGAGGAATGCAACCTAAGCAATGCATCCGTTAAGAATTGTAAGATTTCCGATATTGAATTCGTCCACTGCAAACTTACCGGCGTCAACTTTTCGGAGGCCAAAGACTTTGCATTCGCTGCCGTTTTCGAAAACTGCATTCTCGATTACGCGGTATTCGAGCGGAAAAAGCTGAACAAAACCGTTTTCAGCAACTGCAAGATCCACAATGCGGATTTTACCCAAACCGACCTATCGAAATGCAAGGTGCATAACTGCGACTTCTGGGACGCGGTTTTCGATGGTACCAACCTCGGCGGCGTCGATTTTTCGACCAGCAAAAACTTCACGATCGACCCAACGGCCAACAATATCCGCAAGGCGAAGTTTCTCTCGTCGGACCTTGCAGGCCTTTTAACCAAGTTTGACATAATTATCAAATAGTGCTTTGAACGGCTCCGCGTTTTTCGTTTCTTGGGCGCTTCTAAACCAAGCCTTTGATTATGTCCACCCAGTTCTTCGCAGAGAGAGTTTTTACAGGAAAACAAGTCCTATTTAACCAGATTATCGTCGTCGAAAACGGCCGTATTCAGGGCGTCGAAAGCGGTACGCCCAAAACGGGCATGCCGCAAGTGACCAACCTCGCTCCCGGGCTGTTCGATAGCCATATCAACGGCGGCGAGCAGTTCTACTTCACCGAGCGCGCCGACGAGGAAACTATCGATGACATTTACCAGGCGAGCATACGAACCGGCACCGCCTACGTGCTCCCTACCCTTATTACCTCCCCTCATGACAATATCCTGAAAGGCATCGAGGCCACACGCAGCTACATGGCCAAAAATCCGGATTCCGGCGTTTTGGGAATGCATTTGGAAGGCCCGTTCCTGAATCCGGTCAAACGTGGTGCGCATTTGGCGTCGTTTGTCCGCAAACCCACCAATCCAGAGCTGGAAGAGATCATCCGTTACGGCAAAGATGTGATCCGCCTGATCACCATCGCTCCGGAAATGTTCACGGAAGATCAGCTGCAAATGCTGCTCGAATCGGGCATTACTGTTTCGGCGGGACATTCCAATGCTACTTACGCCGAGGCTATGACGGCATTCGACCAGGGCATTCAGCTGGTAACGCATTTATACAATGCCATGTCGGCATTCGGGCACCGCGCTCCGGGGCTCGTAGGCGCGACTTTCGATACAGAATCGGTGTACGCGCCCATTATCATCGATGGTACCCATTGTGATTTCGGTGCTGCCAGTGTGGCCTATAAAATCAAACGTGACAAGCTCTTCCTGATTTCGGATGCGCTGTTTTTGGGGCAGAAAGTTACCCAGTTTAAATGGGGGGAATTTGATGCTTATTTGAAAGACGGGAAATATATGAACTCGGACGGTAACCTCGCCGGCGCCACTATTTCGCTCGGCGATGCGGTACGGAACGCCGTTGAAATACTAGGAATCCCCGTGCAGGAAGCGATAGAAATGGCAACCATTCGTCCGGCAACCGCACTGGGTATCCAGGACAAGATCGGCAGCATTGCACCGGGCTATCCGGCGGTTTTCACTACATTCGACGACAATCTCGAAACCTTCGAAGTACTGCGCTACTAGGCGCTACAACACCAGCATACCTCCATTTTTCAGCTCCTGCCAAGTGCGGGAGTTGAGAAATGTTTCAACAGAGCCTATTCCTGCCGTTTCAAAATCAGTTTTAAACTGCTCAAAAGCATACGCCTCCGGATTAGCGATCAGCAGTTTGGGAAGCATTTCGGTGAGCCACTCTCCTACTTCCACGTCCGCTTCCACGGCCCATTCCTTTTTCTTGTTATAAAAAACGAGTTCGGCTATTTCCCTTATCTTCTTGCCTCGTTTCTCTTCAAAAACTGCCATTTCCGGCAAGCTTCCCGTCCAGACGATCACTGCATTCGGTCGCGCGGTGAGTTCCGCGGGCTCGCGAATGCTTTTTTCAAGGTAATTGGGTGGAATAGAGGTGGGCGGCGTTTTGAACTCGAACCATTTGGATAACGGAAAATCGAGGCACACACCATGCATATAGTTGAAAAGCGACTTGCGCAAGCCTTCGGCAAAACGGTCATGGTCAGCTCCCAGCGGATCGTCGTGTTCGAGGTCGTTATTGGCGAACATACCCGTATCAGGTCCCAACCGCATTACATCGAACTCCTCAGGATACAAGCCCACCGGGCTATGCGCCGTCATCGCAAACCGGTGCCAGAAGCCCGACTGCACAATACCTAACTGAAACATTTGCCGCACCATTTCCAGCGAATCGATCGTCTCTTGCGCTGTCTGTGTCGGGAACCCGTACATCAGGTACGCGTGCACCATAATGCCCGCCTGTGTGAACGCATCCGCTACGCGCGCTACCTGCGCGACGGTAACGCCCTTTTTCATCCGATCGAGCAGGCGGTCGGATGCTACTTCCAGGCCTCCGGAAATGGCAATGCAGCCCGAAGCTTTCAGCAGCAAACAAAGATCATGCGTAAAGTTCTTCTCAAAACGGATATTGGTCCACCAAACTACTGTGAGCTTCCGGCGGATAATTTCCAGCGCCAGATCGCGCAACAATGCCGGCGGCGCGGCTTCATCCACGAAATGGAAGCCATTCTGCTGTGTCTGCGCGATGATTTCTTGAATGCGGTCGCAAAGCAACGAGGCCGTCATGGGCTCGTAGCGGCGGATATAATCCAGTGAAATGTCGCAAAACGAGCACTTTCCCCAATAGCAGCCGTGTGCGAGTGTCAGCTTATTCCAGCGGCCGTCGCTCCATAAACGGTGCATCGGGTTCACGATCTCGATTACCGAGAGGTAATCGTGCAAGGGCAAATCGCTGTAATCCGGCGTGCCCGTTTCGCGCTGCGGCACATCCTTTTCCTTAGCGCCATTGTGGTACACCACCTTTCCGTCCACCCGCGAATATACCCGTTTCAGGCTTTTGAGGTCACGCTCGCCATCCAGATGCTCCAAAAGCGATTGCAGCGGCGCCTCACCGTCGTCGAGGCACACAAAATCGATGTAATTGAAAACTCTCGGCTCTTCCAGCGAACGCAATTCCGTATTGGCAAAGCCCCCGCCCATCACGATTTTGATATTTGGATGATGCGTTTTCAGATACTGCCCACATTTGAAACCACCATACAAATTACCCGGGAAAGGCACCGAAATGCATACAATATCGGGCTGGAACACCTTCACTTTTTGTTCCAGAACATCCTTCAAAGTCTGCGAAAGCAAGGTATCCGGCGCTTCGAGTGCAGCTTCCATTTCATCGAAACTCGTTGCCGAACGGCCGAGGCGCTCTGCATACCGGCTGAAACCGAAATGAGGGTCGATTGCTTCCTGAATCAGATCGCCAAGGTCTTCGAGGTATAATGTGGCCAGATGTCGGGCTTTGTCATGAATACCCATTGTCCCGAATGCCCAATCCAAATCTTCCAGCTGTTGAAAACGACTAGCCTCCGGCAGATAACTACGGTCGCAAATGCTGTGCGCTAGCGTAGGATTATGGTTTTTCAGAAAACGGATCACCGGATCGATCGTTGAAATGTATTCGTCGCGCAGCGCATAAATACGGAAACTA
Organism: Dyadobacter sp.; assembly: GCA_035565435.1. Classification (GTDB taxonomy): domain Bacteria; phylum Bacteroidota; class Bacteroidia; order Cytophagales; family Spirosomataceae; genus Dyadobacter. Next base: position 8,136 of record DATMSL010000601.1, read on the forward strand.
TTATCCGTCAGTTCGATATCCGACGCTTCCAGCATCGCAAAAAGCTTTTTCAGCCCTTTGGACGAAAACAGTTCCAGGATCACGTCAATCCCCAGATCAGCCTGATAAGACTCTCTTCCCAAAGTATTCAGAAACCCTTTGAGGTAAGCAGTAGCGGGATAAGGCGTATTGAGCTGGGTAAATGGCGGGGTAACCAGGAGTGTCTTCTTTTTCACGGATGCACGTTTTCTAAGGTGCAAAGGTAGGGGTTTTGGAATTGAAAGAATACTGGTAACTTGGCTCGTTGCCGAACCTGCGCCGTTTTACCCATGAAGATCCTATCCGATGCCTTACTGGAAAGTTACCGAAACCTGCCCGGGATCGACATTGAAACTGCATTACAGCAATTGGATGAAACATTTATCAGATCCGACTCCTTTAACTTTTATACCTCTATTGCCGTTATCACTTCCTCCAAAATCGAGGGCGAACCAATGGAGGTCGATAGCTATATCAAACACAAAGTCCAGCAGATAGAATATCTGCCGGAGCTCATCCAAAAGCCAAACGATCTTTTCCGGGCCTACATTTATGCGAAGGAAAACCGTCTTACCAAAGAGCATTTCTCACAGGCCCATCAGATACTCACCGAGCATCTTTTACCCGAACATTGGCGGGGCATTCACCGGCAAAATGCGATGGTAGTCATGGAACACAAGACCGGCCGCATTCAATTCGAAGCGGCCCCGGCCCATTTGCTTGAAGCTGAAATGGGGAAATTATGGGAAGACATCAACGAACTCCTACGCCGTGATTTGTCTTTGGAAGAAACTTTCTATTACGCATCGTTCATCCATTTGCTATTTGTCTGCATTCACCCGTTCAACGACGGCAACGGCCGTGCCGGCCGATTGCTCGAAAAGTGGTTTCTGTCCGATAAACTGGGGCCGGTTGCGTGGTATGTGCAATCGGAGCAGCATTATTACCGGCATGTCGATGCCTATTATAAAAATCTGAACAGGCTTGGGGTATTTTACGAGCAACTGGATTTTACGAAAGCTGAGCCATTTTTGAAGATGCTGTGGGAAGCGTTGGATAATTGAAGAATGTCGTTGGAGAACTTTGTCTAGCCGAGGCAATCCCTCCTGTTTAAGTTTCGATGTGATTTCAAACATTGAAACCTCCGACACTCTGCTTATGCCTCCTCGCTACTATTTTGATACCTCCGTATTTGGTGGTGTTTTCGATGCCGAATTTAAACATGAAAGTTTACAATTGTTTGAGCTAGTCCAGTCTGGTAAAATAATCTGCCTTTTATCAGAAATAACGGAAAGTGAGCTCATTAACGCACCCGAACACATTAGACAGTTCGTTCTGGGATTAAATTCGAGAGCAATTGAAAGGGTTAAGACAATAACCGAATCAATTATTCTAGCAGAAACCTACATCAACGAAAAAGTAGTGGGCGCTACCAGCCGCGACGACTGCCTTCATATTGCTACTGCAACCGTATATGCTTCCGATGCACTGTTGAGCTGGAACTTTAAACACATTGTCAACGAACAGAGGATCAAGGGATATAATTGCATAAATTTACGTTTAGGATACAAGGAGCTGGATATCTTTTCTCCCAAAACAATTCTCACACGATGAAAACTAAAAATAAGCCACAGAAGGAGTTTGATGCCATCAAAATGACGCGCGAAATCAAGGCAAAAATTTCCCGTGAAATTCAGGGCATGAGCGTTGAGGAGCTAAAAGCATATTTCGCCGAGCATAGTGCGAAATTGTATTCCGGCTCCTGATACCGTCAATGCGGCTCCGGATGTTCCAGATACCTGTGAAAATCAACCTGCCGCATGCGCTTGCCCCTGCCCGGATCCTTGTATTTTGAAAATGCCCAAAGCACATAGGAAGTGATGTCCTGATAAAATTCCGAGCGGATCGGGAACAGGCCGTCGCCGTTGCGTAATGCGTTGGTAAACAGGACGACCGTAATATCTTCCGGGCAATGCATCCATACGCTCCGGAAACCCTTGGGATTGGCGATTCCAAGCGCGGAATACCACCAGCCGTCATGATAGCTGAACTTCCCCTCCGGCATTACGGCGCTGTAACTTCCCAAGCCATTGTTCACAATTTCGTCACGGATGTCCTGTGTGATGGCAGCATTATTATCGGGTGAGAAAAGTGCGGCATACAGCTTCACGCCCTGATTAGCCGTAAGATAAATACCATAACCGCCGGTAGTCGAGCTGAAATCACCCGGATCGAAACCATATTCTCCCGAGTACGGAAAGTCATAGCCAAATGTGGGTACGGGCAAGCCGTTCGAAAAAGGCGCATCCACCACTACCCCCGCCTTTTCGAAAATGTTTTTCCGGATAAATTCCTCATACCCGTTCAATGCAGAGACGGCATCATTATTGTCATTACCTGTAAATGCCAGCCCGTTGATCGCCGGTATCAACACCCTGAAAAGCCCGAAATTGGCATTCTGGTAACAGCTTGATCCGTGGTTTTCTTTTTTGATACCATTTTCAATAAGCAATTTCAAGCCATACCAGACATTCTCGGCGAATGCACCATTCCTGCAACTTTCGGTCATTCCCACAATCCCGCTCGTGTGCGTGAGCAGGTCTTTGAACGTGATCAGCTCAATGTTGGGGCCTTTCACCCAGGTTTTAGGCAGGTAGTCGATGATCTTGTCGGTAGTTTTGATTCCCTTTTGTTTGGCCAGTTTGAGGAAAGCAGCCGAAGTAATAGTCTTCGTCATGCTGGCAATCTGCATCTTGGTATCAGGAGTTACAGCCTTATCCTCTTGTATTTCCGCCTTTGTGGCATAAAAACCACCTGCTCCGGTACCGATCAGCTGATCCTTTTTGTACACTGCAAAACTGTAACCGAACCCCCTTCCTTTCAGCGAGTCATCGAGGATTTCAACAAACTTCTTCGCGGGCTCCTCCTCGACTACCGGATCCGGGTTTTTATCCTTTTTACAGGCCAGAATAGTCGCAATGAATAGGCAGGAGGTATAAATCAGTCGTAAATGTGGGTTCATAGTACGCAATATTATGAAAATGTAAAATGAAGATAGCAACTAGTCCGATTGCTTTCCAAACGGGTATTATTGTGACCAAAATCGCCACAATTCAACATGCAATCTTTCAGTCATTTATATTCCAAATTCCTTCTTACTGGGATTCTACTAACTGCCGGTGCCGCAACAGGTTACGCACAGCAAAACAAAACCTACCCGCCTTCAACCTTCCCGGACCGCATCATACTGGGTTATAAGGGAAATCCGGCTGTTTCCCAGGCTGTCAACTGGCGCACGGATTCGACCGTGACGACAGCCATTGCGACGATCCACGAAGCAGACCCGTCTCCCGACTTCCCGTCCAGAGCGCGTACCGTGCAAGCGGCCACACATCAGGTAGTGATCGACGGCAAAACAATCCATTATCACGAAGCGAATTTCGGAGACCTGAAACCTTCCACGCAATATGTGTACCGCGTCGGCGACGGTAAAGCGTGGAGTGAATGGTTTCATTTCAAAACGGCGTCCGACAAGCCGGAGCCGGTTTCTTTCCTCTACTTTGGCGATGCACAAAATGACATTCGTTCATTATGGTCCCGAGCCGTGCGCGGAGCATTCGCGAATATGCCCAAAGCCAACCTGATGATCCATGCGGGCGACCTCATCAACAACTCCAATGCGGATTACCAATGGGGGGAATGGTTTGAGGCAGGTGGCTGGATCAACGGCATGGTACCCAACCTCGCTACTCCCGGTAACCACGAGTATTATCGCGATGAAAAGCGTAACCTCTTCGTTTCAAAACACTGGAAACCGCAGTTTGCATTGCCGGAAAACGGCCCGGCAGGACTTTCGGAAACCGCATATTATGTAGATTATCAGGGCGTCCGCTTCATTTCACTGGATTCCCAGGCTGCGATCCTCGATTCGACGACCATGAAAAAGCAAGCTGCCTGGTTCGAGCAAGTCGCGACCAATAATCCGAACCGCTGGACGATCGTAGTACATCACCACCCTATTTATTCCACCAAAAATGGCCGCGACAACGACGAGTGGCGGGATACCATGGAGCCATTGTACAAAAAGCATAAGGTGGACATCGTGCTGCAAGGCCACGACCACACTTACGGACGCGGGCTGAATATCCCGGTAGGCCAGAGCCGTAAAAGACCCGACGGGCCCATTTACGTAGTATCGGTAAGCGGCCCGAAGATGTATGACATCGGCTTGCAGAATTGGATGGACCGCGCCGCTTCGAATACACAATTGTATCAGGCCATTACGGTTGATCAGAACAAACTTGCTTTCAAGGCATTTACCGTCAATGGCGATTTGTACGACGCATTTGATTTGAATAAAGACAAAAACGGGGTCAATACCTTGGTGGAACTTTCTAATACTTTAAAAATGCAGGAGCGGCTCGATCTGCCGGAGCATTACATGAAAACTTTCAAGGAAGAGGAGTTGAAAGAATATAACCAGCGTTATCAGGAATATAAAAAACGCAAAGGCATCAAGTAGTTCCAAAAAGAGCCGAATCGCATTAATTGTCACGCTGAGCGTAGTCGAAGCGCGTTACAGTAAGACACTATCTCAAAAACTGTGTAAGTGAAAATCGGGGTTAATGATCCCGATTTTT
>DATMSL010000602.1:0-4429 GCA_035565435.1 Dyadobacter sp.
GTTTGCTGCTTTGTAATTGTTGCAGCATTATGGTTTCCGGTCGCCGTTCTACACGCCCAACCGACAGCCAGCCCCATCTGCTCTTCTACGCCCCAACATCAGAAATTGCTCCTTTCCAAATCGCAGGGGCAACTTTTTGATAATGCACAGCAAAAATTGAAGGCCTATATGGCCTCTGCCGAAGCCGCCCGCACGAACGCCATACCCGAGGTCTACACCATTCCCGTCGTCGTACATATCCTGGAACCTATCGGGGGTTCGCTGATCACCGACCTTCAAATTCATGAAGGCATCGCCGAATTGAACAAAGCATTCCGAAACCAGCTCGCCGAATCTGACGGGGTGGATACGCAAATTCAGTTCCAGCTTGCGGTACGCTCTCCGCAATGCACACCGACTACGGGGATTGACAGGATTTATACCAACAATGCCGCCTACACCTCGTATGGTGTCACCGTACCCGGTGGCCCCGGATTACCTTACGACCAGGTTTACGCAATGGGTTATTGGAACAATCTCGAATACTACAATGTATGGCTGGTCAACTACATGGACCAGGCTGCCGGACTGGCGGGGTATCCGACCGGTGCTTTTTCACCGAGTGACGGCGTACTGCTCGTAGCCAACTATTTCGGCACGAAGTTGCTCGCCCACGAATTCGGGCATGGTATGTTCCTGGGGCATACGTTCTCGCGGGGGATCGGCGAGGGTGACCTTGATACCATAGAATGCCCGCTAAACGACAATTGCGCCGCACAAGGCGATAACATCTGCGATACGGAGCCCGTTAACCAAAGTTCCAATTACCTCTGTCCGGGAAACGCCAATCCACTTAATGCGTGCAACAATAACAGCCCTTACGGCAACGTCCTCAAAAACTACATGGGTTACAATTCCTTTGCCTGCCAAACCCAGTTTACCAACGATCAGCGCACCCGTATGCGCAATGCGATCGAAACGCTCAGGTCGGGTTTGATCAACAGCAAGGGACTAGACCCGGTCGTGATCCCGGTGAGCATTCCCAAAGGCACCACCGCAACACTCGCTGCCACAGGCTGCAATGGACTGATACAGTGGTATGACGCCCCTACCAATGGCAATTACCTGGGCAGCGGCAACAGTTATACTACACCCATTCTCGAAGAGTCGCGAACCTATTATGCCTCATGCCTGCGCGCCGACTGCCCCAGTGACGTGCGCGTACCGGCTGTGGTCACTGTTGGGGCACTGCCGGTGACGCTCGTAAGGTTCGGAGCTGAGCTGCTGGAACAAAACCAGGTGATGCTGAGTTGGGCGACGTCATTCGAAACGATGCATGACCATTTCGATGTAGAATCAGCACGCGATGCCAGAACGTTCCGAACGGCAGGACAGGTAACCGCACCGCTCCGGATTGCCGCCGGTATTTCGGAATACCGGTTTACCGATACGCCGGAGCCGCCGGCAGGCATATTGTTCTACCGACTTAAACAGGTGGATGTGGACGGCAGCTACGCCTATTCCAGGATCGTAAAAGTGAGCATGCCAGACACGCCATTGATCATCAGCCCCAACCCCGCCGAAAACAGCATTACGATCAATGGGCTATCGCAAAACTGGGATATCGAAGTCGTCAACGCAGCTGGCGTAGTGATACAGCGGACCAGGAACCAGCACCATATCGATTCAAAACAGCTTCCCGCCGGGCTTTACGTGGTACGTGTGACGACGCAAAACGGGTACACAGTTTCGAAAAAGATCATTAAAAAATAAAGCCGAATGCCGGCGGAGCAGTTCAAAACAAACTCTCCACCGGCATTACAAACCCATCCTCCTTCCTCCCTTTCCTCCCTTTCCTCCCTTTCTCCCTTTCCAATCAATCAATACTGTAAAAGAAACTTCTAAGTTCTGTCGCGAAGCTATCCGGCACTTCCAAAGCTGCAAAGTGCCCTCCTTCACTCATTTTGCGGAAACTTACGACGTTCACAAAACGCTCGGCCCATTCTTTCGGGAACTGGGCTTCCCTGGGGTACAAGGCCACGCCGGCCGGTACTTTCGATTTCTGCAACGGCTGCGCCCCGCTCCACTGCGCAATGGCATCGGCTTTATACATCCGCATCGACGTCGCGACGGTCTGTGTTGTCCAGTAGATCATGATATTGGTAAGCAGGGCATCGCGCCCGCCAAATGCGGCTTCCAGGATTCCCGGCGACGCTCCTGCACTGCCGAAACTCAGTATCCAGGCCGCCAGCCCGGTCGGCGAATCGTTCAGCCCGTAGGCGAGTGATTGCGGTTTGGTAGCATGTACCATGGCATAGGCGCCCTCGCTGTACCACCATTGCTGTACAAACTGTGCGAACTGCTTCTCGGCTTCGCTCATGGTAGCGGGGTCCTCCTGGCCCATCGGGTAACCCACGTCGGTGAAATGCACGCCGGACACCACATCCGGATATTTCGAGGCTAATGCCTTGGTAACGCCCATGCCCACATCGCCGCCCGCGGCGTAGAATTTATCATAACCCAGGTTTCCTGTCATCAGCTCTTTCCAAAGGTCCGCGACGGCCTCACTCGTCATAGCCACTTTACCGGAGAACCCGAAACCCGGAATGGAAGGGATCACGAGGTCAAAACCCTGCTCGCCTTCGGTCAGCAGCGGAATAATCTTGTGAAAACGGTAATAGCTATCCGGCCAGCCGTGCGTCAGGATAAGCGGTTTGGCGTTTTTACCCTTTCCTTTGATATATTGAAAATGAACTTTCACGCCGTTCACATCGGCGATGTACTGCGGGTACTTATTGAGTTCGGCTTCCTGCTTGCGCCAGTCGTAGCTGGTGAGCCAGTATTGCACCAGCTCTTTCAAATAGGCTTCGCTCGTGCCGAAATGCCAGCCGGAGCCTTCCGCCTCTCCCGGCCAGCGGGTGTTTTGCAAACGGCTTTTTAAATCATCCAGTACTTGTTGCGAAACCGATACTTTAAATACCTCCATGTTTTTCATAGTTGCGTTTTTTTTGGTTTGTGAAAAAGTGATCATCGGGCTCAGCATGAGCGATGTGAGCATCAGAAAGCGAAGTTTTTTCATGGCGTCCTGTTTGTTTGGATGAAACAAAGGTATCGCTATGAAGCCGCGCGCCATTAGGAAGGATTTCGGGAAAGATAGTAAAAAACTCTGCCGGATAAATCAGCTCTTCCGGTATTCGGTAGGCGTCATGTTGGTGAGCTTTTTGAACGACTTGTTAAAATGCGAAGCGTCTTCAAAACCCAGCCAGTAGCAGATTTCCTGGATCGACAAGGCCGTTTGTTTCAGCAGACTTTTAGCCTCCATCACCACATATTCATCGATGAACGCCTTGGCCGGCTTGCCCAGCTCTGCCTGCAAAACCTCGCTCAGGTATTTCGGGGTGATATGCAGTGCCGCCGCATAAAACGCGACCTCCTTATGCTCCGGGAAATGCGTCGCAACGAGCTTCCTGAACGCCTGGGCTATTTTTTCTTTGTTGGAAACGCCATTGCGGTTACCTCCGTCCCGCGTCAGGCTTTCCGGGCCGGTATGGAACGACTCCGCCAGCATGAGCAGTGAATGTACCATCCCGGGAACGGCACTTTTATCATCCTTCAACTCTTTCAGCAAACTGAACAAGGAAGCCATTTTCCGGGTCTGATCATCCGACAGCCGTATCACATGCCTGCCTCCGTGAAAGAAAAATGGCAGTGAATGCAGGAAAGCATTGTTTTTCATACCCTCAAACAACTCCTCGGTGAAATACACGGTATCGTGCTCGGCAGTGTAGTTTCCCGTCCACTGACAAACCATCCCCGGGCCCACGGTCGTAAGGCATCCGGCCGTCACCAGATAATCGGTGCTGCCGATCTTGAAAACGTCGCCTTCACCCGTGTAAGTAATGCCCAGCCCGAAAGAGAATGTCCTGAACGGGAAGTTGACATGAGCGTTTTTGTAGGTATGCCTGTCGGCCAGAAAGAAGGGGACATTGAAACTGTGGGCATTCTGATGTTTAAGAAACTCGTAAAGATTAAAGGACGTCAAGTTGAATTTTTTCTGCATAACGTGCTGGTTTCGATGCTCCTGTTCGTTGCCGTGTGAATGATTTCCTCGCATCCAAAATAGTGAAAATTTTGTTTTACCATTAAAAGCCAAGGCTTTCGGACTCTTTTCAGAGTATTTATGTAAAGTTTGGCCCGGCCAGCGCTGAAATCCATTTGAGCTGTGAAGAGGTTGCATTGAACGGGCCATTTATTCATGTTATGAAGTCCCCAATCGATATCCTTAGCCCTGAGGATTTGAAGAGAATAAAAAATGCCCGCGTTGTGGTTGGCTGTTTCTGGATACTTCCAAAAACGGAAAGTGCAAATGGTATGACATGAATGAATATGGCAATTTGATTTTTTTGACGCGTGCTGATCCGGGCGACGTGCATAAGGAGGCCCCTCCGGG
>DATMSL010000603.1:0-7723 GCA_035565435.1 Dyadobacter sp.
ATAAATGGATGTGCGGCATTTTGTGCTCTGATTCGCCGGGTAGCTTCCAAACCGTCCATTTTGGGCATTTGCATATCCATCAGAATAACGTCGTAATCGATCTTCTGTACGTGTTCCAGCACTTCCAAGCCATTTTGCGCCAAATCGGCTCGGTAACCGAGTTTGCTGAGGGTGTTCATGATCACGATCTGATTCACTTTATTGTCCTCAGCCACCAGAATTGCCATTGGGTGCCGGCTTGCAAAATCCGCGTGCAGTTTCTTTTCCGCATTATCAGTTCCCGGGGTAGTGCCTTCCGGCTCCTGAACATCCGGAGCAACTTTTGCGGTAATCCAAAACCGGAAACTGCTACCCTTGTGCAACTCACTTTTGACTTCAATCCCGCCACCCATCAGCGCGGTCAGTTTTTCACAGATCACCAGGCCCAGGCCGGTGCCCCCATATTGGCGCGTCGTGGATGAATCTACCTGTGAAAAAGGTTTAAACAATTTGTCCAGCTTATTTTCCGCGATTCCGATGCCGGTGTCCGTGATCTCAAATCCAAGTTTGGCCTCCCTGTCCTCCTGCCCGATCACATACGCGTGTACACGGACCTCGCCTTTGGGCGTAAACTTAACCGCGTTGCCCACGAGGTTTGTTATGATCTGCCCGAGCCTCAAACGGTCACCGACAATACGGGTCGGCACATTTTCCTCAATTTCCAATGTAAGATTCAGCGGTTGGGAAGCCGTTTTAGCGCGAAAAAGATCCATCACTTCACCAATGCAGGATTTCAAACCAAACTCCTTTTCTTCGAGCTCCATATTCCCCGATTCAATTTTGGAAACATCGAGAATGTCGTTGATCACATTCAGCAAATCCCTTCCGGACGTCTGTATGGATTTGGTAAAATTACGCTGCTCTTCGGTCAGCTCGGTTTCGGCAAGCAGCGAAGCAAGGCCAATCACCCCGTTCATCGGCGTTCTGATTTCATGGCTCATCGTTGCCAGGAATGCACTCTTGGCCCTATTGGCCAATTCGGCCTTTTCCACTGCCATTTGCTGTTCGCCGATTGCCCGTTCGAGCTGCTTTGTCCGCTCCTGTATCTGCTGTTCAAGGACTCGTTTTTGTTTGCGGATCGCATAAGTCCGGATCTGATAAAGGGCCAAAATCATCGCAACAATCACCGCAACGGTCAGCAACCGAAACCACCAGGTGAGCCAGAAGGGTGGCGCGATGATCAGTTCTATGGCGACACCCTTTTCATTCCACAACCCATCGTTGTTGGAGCCTTTCACCCTGAATACGTAAGTGCCCGGATCAAGGTTGGTGTAAGTTGCCGTGCGCTTGTTGCCGCTATAATTCCAGTCCTCGTCGAAACCTTCCAGCATATAAGCATACTGGTTCTTTTCGGCGACCGTGTAGCTCAACGCCGCGAATTCGAAGGTGATTACCGACTGATCGTGGCGAATAGTAATGGATTTGGCTTCGCTGATCTGCTGGTTGAGAATATGGTCGCCCGCTCCCGTGACGACCGACCGGTTAAATATCTGAAAGTCTGTAATGTACACAGGCGGCACGAAATCGTTGTAGCGCAGGCTGTCGGGGTAAAAACTGATGAAACCATTGATACCTCCAAAATACATCTGCCCGTCGGCCGTCTTAAACCGGGAGTTGTCCCGAAACTCATTGCCCGGAAGCCCATCGGCAATGCCATAGTTCCGAAAGCTGTTGGTTAGCTGGTTAAATTTAGAAATGCCCTTATTTGTACTAAGCCATAGATTGTTTTTATTGTCCTTCTGAATTCCAAACACCACATTACTCGCAAGCCCGTCCTTTTCGCTGAACGACTTGAACGTCTGTTTTTTCTGATCAAAATAACAAACTCCACCCCCTACGGTCCCAATCCAGAGATCTCCGTTTTCAACTTCCAGAATCGATTGTACTTTGTTGTGGGAAATACTCGAAGGGTCATTCGGCCTGCTGCGGAAATGTTTGAAACCGCTGCGATCCGGCAGCAGCAAGTCTAGGCCATTGAACGTTCCTACCCAGATATTCCCCATTTTATCCTGAAAAATAGTGGTGACAATGTCGCCGCTGATACTCGCCGGATCGGTAATGTCGTGCCGGTAGTGGGTATACTCTTTTGTTATGACATTGTAAAAATTAAGCCCGCCCTTCCAGGTACCGATCCAGAGATTGCCATCGCGGTCGCGCATCATGTTGTTGACGTCCAAAATTGAAAGACTGTTCGGATTACCTTCCTCGGGCAAATGATGCTCGATCGCACCGGTTTTGACATTCAGAAAATCAAACCCGCCGTTGTGGAAACCCAGGGCTAGCACATCCCTGGCGAGCCAGACCACAGAAATGACATAGTCATTCGAAATCGAACGTGGGTCGCCCTCCCGATGCCGGTAGAATGTAAAGTTCTTTGTTTTACGGTTAAACCTGTTGAGCCCTCCTCCATCGGTACCGATCCAGATGTCGTCGCTCGTGCTATCGCCGCAAATGGTCAGCACCGCATTGTTGCTGAGGCTGTTGGGGTTACTGATCATCCGACGGTGGGAATCGAATTTGGGGCCGAACTTCGGCAAGTAAGATACACCGCCGGAATAGGTACCGACCCACATATTCTCCGCATTGTCGTGGTAAATCGCATAAACCGAATTGTTGCTAAGCGAAAAGCGGTCATCGGGATTGTTTCGCACGGAGAAAAACCGGTCCATCGCAGGATCATAAATGCTGATTCCCCCATTCTCTGTACCAATCCAGAGCTTACCCGTGCCATCCTCGGTCATTGAAAGAACATCATTGTGCCCCAGGCTCCACGGATCGGCAGGCTTGTGTTCAAAATGCTTTACAATATTTCCGGACGGATCAATGACTGAAACGCCTCCACCATGTGTCCCCACCCATAGGTTGCCTTTCCGGTCGTAACACAGCACTTTGATCCAGTCGGATTTTAATGCACTGCGGGCACCCGCGTGGATACGCCCTGCGCTTGCGCGCGCGCCGTACTCGTACGCCGCGAGGACGCCCGATTGCACATCCAGTTTGAACAGCCCTTTCTCTGTGCCAACCCACAACACATACCCCTTTGCTTCCGCAATACTGGTCACAAATTCACTTCCCTGCCCGGCATCCCTTCCCGGATACCTGAAAAGCTGATAGGTTCCGCGGCTCCGATCAAACAGGTAAAGGCCCTGGTCCGTTCCCAGCCAGAAACGGTTGCGGCTATCCCGGAAAATAGTATTGATCGCCAGACTGCGCCGCGGATGCGGATAATGCACGAAGCTGTCTGTTCTGCGGTCGTAGCGGTCCAGGCCCGTGGAAGTGCCCACCCACAACTCTCCCGCCTCGTCTTCCAGCAACGACAATACAAAGCTGTCGTGGATAGAAGCCGGATTACCCGGATCGTGTTTATAATGGGTGTATTTATAGCCGTCAAACCGGTTGAGGCCGTCTTCTGTCGCGAACCACATAAAGCCTCTGCGGCCTTTCAGGATCGCGCTCACATGGCTCTGGGACAGCCCCTGGTCCGTAGTAAGTTGCCTGAATCTGGGCGTCAACTCCTGTGCGAAAACTTGCTGAAAGCATAGGATGTAAAGCAGCACAACCTTGCAAAATATGGCCTTCATGGCACTTGCATCAATTCTGGATAAGAAACGTCGATTATCGGTTTAAATGTAGAAAAATTATGACCCAATGCAACATCGAAACCAATTCTTACTCTTTGGACTATACGAATATTAGCCATTTATGAAAAGAACACTACTCAGCCTGCTAATTCATGGACTTTCCTTTGCCGGCTTCGCCCAGACCTTCACGGTAAGCGGCCATGTTAAAAATCAACAAAATGAGGCTGTCGGATTTGCCGCAGTTTCCATTAATCAATACAAAGATTCCACCCTGGTAAAAGCCGACGTCGCCGACGAACAGGGGTCCTTCAAGATTAGCGGTCTCCCTGATGGCAAATATTTCGTACGCATTTCGGCGGTAGGCCTGCAAATGTACCATTCGGCAGTGTTCGACGTGGCCGGCCAGGATGTAAAATTGCCTGCGATTTCCATGCTACCGGAGGCCAAGCAACTGAATGAAGTGAAGGTGACCGGCACCAAGCCACTCATCGAGGTCAAAAACGATCGGATGGTTTTTAATGTGGAAGCAAGCATTAACGCTACGGGTTCCAATGCACTCGATCTTTTGCAACGCTCGCCGGGCGTGCAGGTCGACAGGGATGAGAATATTCTGGTTCGGGGCAAAACCGGCGTCCGGATCTACATCGACGGCCGTCCCTCCCCTTTGGCAGGAAAAGACCTTGCCTCCACATTAAAAAGTATGAATTCGGCTGACATTGAAGCCATTGAAATCATCACGAACCCTTCCGCCAAATTCGACGCCGCCGGCGATCTCGGCATCATCAATATCCGTCTTAAGAAAAACGCCAAGCTGGGCACCAACGGCAATGTGAGCCTCGGGGGCATGTTTGGTATAACACCTAAATACAATGCGTCGCTGAACCTGAACCATCGCGACAAGAAGCTCAACGTGTTCGGAAACTACGGTTTCAATCAGGGTGCCTGGCATAATACTACTTACGACGACCAGATACTCAACCATGTGGCTTACAATAAATTATGGCATGGTATCTGGCGCGACACCACACACAGTGCCAAAATCGGGGCTGATTATTTTATCAATTCTAAAAACACCCTCGGTTTCAGTGCTAACGGCCGCATCAGCAACCACAATGGCGGCGGAGAAAGTGAGACCTTCATCAGCAAACGCAACAATCTGACTGCCGACTCGCTCATACTGTCGTCGCGGACCTCTAACCCCGAAAAAAACAAAAACCTGAACGTGAATGTGAATTACCGCTATGCCGATACCACCGGGCACGAACTGAACATCGATGCCGATTACGGCCGATTCTCTTCGCGCGGGATCAGTTACCAACCCAACCAATACCATTTTCAGACAACCAGTGACGAACCTATCGAACGGAATTACGTTTCGAAAACACCTGTGGATATTACCATTAAATCCTTCAAAATCGACTATGAACAGCCATTCAAGAAAGGAAAACTCGGGTATGGTGTGAAGCTGTCGGACGTAAAATCGGACAACACATTCAATTTCTTTAATGTATTACAAAATGTTGAAGTGATCGACACCAACCGTAGCAATCGTTTCAAATACCTAGAACGCGTATATGCGGCTTATGTCAACTACAACGTTTCCCTTGGTAAAAAATGGGACCTGCAAGCCGGGCTCCGTGCCGAGCACACCAAGTCGCTGGGCGACCTGACCAGCTACAAACATAACGACCTCGATAAAGTCGATACGACCTATCTGAGCTTCTTCCCAAGTGGAGCCATCTCGTTCCGCGCGTCCAAAAACCACACCTGGAACCTCAATTACAGCCGGCGCATCAACCGCCCGAGCTACCAGAACCTCAATCCTTTCGAATACCGCATCGATGAGCTGGTCTATTCCAAAGGGAACCCGTTCCTGAAACCCGAATACGCCAATAGTTTCAAACTCTCGCACGTGTACAAGGGCATACTCACGACCTCGTTCGGGTACCGGCGCACCAGGTTTCCGGTTGTGGGTTTGCGCATTCCCTACGATAGCAGCCGCACCTACTTCATTACCGAGAACCTCGATTACTCGCAAGGTTTCAGCCTGGACATGAGCATTACTACGACGATCACAAAATGGTGGGAGCTCAATTTCAATGTCAGCGGGTACCACAACCTCTGGAAGGCCGCGCTGGACAATGGTGTGGTGGTCAATAACCGGACAACTGCATTCAACCTCAACGGTCAGAATACCTTCAAACTCAAAAACAGCTGGACGATCGAGCTGTCCGGCTGGTACAATTCACCCTATCGCCGTATCGATTATAACTGGCAAATGGGGATGGTGGACATTGGTGTTCAAAAGAAATTCTGGAAGGATAATGCCAGTTTGAAAGCAACATTCAGCGACATTTTCCATACGGCGCGGGGCGGCTACACGTCGGCATATGCGGGCATCGAAACGCGTCTCCGGTTCCGTTTTGAAGGCCAGATGCTGCGCATTAACTTCAATTACCGCTTTGGAAGCAAGGAGATCAAGGCCGCACGTAGCCGGAGATCCGGGTCCGAAGATGAGTTGAACCGCATCAAGGGCTAAATAGATCTCCACACGCCAATTAATATTAATTCTACTTGTGTTTAATGAAAATGCGTACGTTATATTTGTAGGAAAGAAACCCTACACATCTTGCCTTTCAAAGATTCAATCTATCGAACATGGATCAATTTATCCGGCGACCCGTCAGTGTTTCCGATGAATGCCCGTATATTCCATTCGGTATGCCTGATATCAACGTTCGCACTGTTATATAATGTGCCGTTCAATTATGCGATAGGACTGCCCAAAATAGCATTGGCCAGTCTTATCGTTTTGCTGATCACGATGGGATTGTATTATGCATCCCGCTTCAAAAATAGGGTCAGCGTCAGCACATTGATCGCTAACATTGTTGGATTATCACTGTTTTTGGTTAACTATTTCCTCAATTCCGGCCTGCGTGGGCCTACCGACCTATTTTTCCTGCTTTTCCTGCTGCTCAGCATCGCCATCAGCCCTGCCGATCAGTATAAAGTATGGATACCGATCAACGTCACAGTGCTGATTATCCTCAATCTCGTCGAATTTTACTACCCCCACCTGGTGCCGGATACGTACACTACGCGCTCCAACCGCTTTGTCGACCACATGTCGGCCTACGCAGTAGTTGCTGCGATCACCTATTTCTGCATTCATTATATCAGGGGAAGTTATGAAAGCGAAAAGCTATCCACCCTCGAAAAATCGAAGGCGATCGAATTGCAGAACTTCCAGATTGTCAAGCAGAACGAAGAGCTTGAAAAACTGAATGCGGAGAAAAACAAGCTGATGTCCATTGTCGCGCACGACCTGCGTTCGCCGCTGGCCAGCATCCAGAATTTCCTGGAACTGCTTACCCAACACGAGCTGGAAGAAGAACAAAAGCTCGACATCGAAAACGAACTTCTCAATTCGACCAAAAATACGCTGGCAATGCTCTCAAAGCTGCTCGACTGGTCGAAATCACAGCTGCACGGGGTGTCAGCACACATGGAATACCTGAATGTGCAATCGCTTTTCGAACCCACGCTTAACCTGGAGCGTAATATCGCAGCCCGGAAGAACATCACCCTGGACTACTATTTCGACCCTTCTGCCAGTATTTATGCCGATAGCGACATGATGCAGCTGATCTTGCGGAACATCGTCGGAAATGCCATTAAATTCACCGATACAGGCGGCCATATTATGGTAAAAGCCGAAGCCCAGGGCAATTACTGTCTGATTTCCGTGCAGGACGATGGCATTGGTATGTCGTGGGAAAAACAGCAGTCTGTCTTTTCGCTCAATGTCGAGTCGACTTTCGGTACCGATAACGAGAAGGGGGTTGGTCTGGGCCTGATGCTCTGCATGGAGTTTATCAAGGCCCAGAAAGGGAAAATCTGGTTGGAAAGCACACCGGGAGCTGGAACATGTTTTTATATCTCGGTGCCGATGTACGACAAAAACAAGACCCGGCAACCCAATTTGCTATGATCACCCGCAGCCAGGCACGTCGGTGAGGTTATAGTAAATCTGCAACCCGCGCTCACGTCCGATCCTGATGTCTTCGTCAGCCCCTTTTGATTCCCCTTCCAACCTGAGG
>DATMSL010000604.1:0-5702 GCA_035565435.1 Dyadobacter sp.
CTGCAGAAGTCCTTTGCAGGTATTGTCTTTGAGCTGCCGGAACGGCCAGTGACCTACATACGCATTGCTATCAATCAACATGGTGACCCGACTTTTTTAAGATGTTATTATAATTTTCAAAAAAGATCTTCTTACGCTGGACTTCTGTCAGGTTTGCGGCGATCATGCCGCCAACACCCTGGTAAAACCCGTTGTCACATCCAAAAAGCAGCCTGTCTTCGCCGATATATCGCAACGCGAAATCGATCATATTGCCCTCATTATTACTTCCTGAAACATCCACATACACATTGGGGGAATCTTTGAGTGCTTTGCAGGCATCTTCCCAGTCGATCCCGCCGCCGATGTGCGCAAACTGGAACATGGCCTCAGGGAACCGTTTTGCTGCATCTACAAAATCTTCCGGTATGGATATGTTCTTAGGCTCACGCGCATTGAATTTCACCCTTGCCTTCCCAATCGGCGAGTGCATAAGAATGATCATTTTCAGATCAATGAATTTTTCGATAATGGGGTAAAAAAGCGGGTCGTTTATTTTGACGTGGTTATAAAGCTTCATCCCGACAAAACCGCGGTCAACGCATCGTTTTATTTCATCCAGGCTTTCCTGTTTGTGAGTCGGGTTCAATGTCAGCATACCATTCAGCCGGTCGGGGAATTCTTTCATCGCGCTGTAAATGATTTCATTACAAGCTTTGAATTCAGAAGGCAAACCTTCGCTTCCCGGTGCCATGGGCCTGGATACCATGAGCTTTTGAATGCCGAGGCGGTCGGCAAAATCCACGACTTCTTTCGGGGTACCGTGCCCGTGGCCCACGTGTGCGTGCGCATCTATCTTTTTGTACCGCATAACCTCCTCCATTAAAGGCATTCTTTTGGGCATTGCAGGCGCGCTTTCCTCTGTTTCCGGGTAGGCACGACCGGCCAGGTGAGCGGTCGTGGCGATGCCCACCGTGGAAGCCACAGTACCAGCCATGAAATTGCGTCGACTGATCAGTCCAGCCATATTAAATTGGGGTTTAAGAATGAAGGCCCGGTGAAGCTGGTCAGAATTTCACCGGGTCCCGAAATAGGTTAGTATCCGTCATTCTGAACAAGCACACCTGCATTGGCCAGCTCGATCTGATTGTTTGGGATCGGGAAATATTTATAATTGGCTTTGGGCGCCAGGGTTACCTTTTGCGGTTCCTTGGTGACCGGATTGTAGCCCCATTCAACATTTGCGAGGACGGTCATAAAACGGTTGGTCCGGACGAGATCAAACCAGCGCTCGTTTTCCATCACAAATTCCAGCTGACGTTCCAGTAAAAGTTTGTCTGTAAAAGCCGCCGGCGTGGCAATGTCCGACATCGTGTAATTGAAGGCAGTTCCTTTGAATGACCGCGCACGTACTTTATTAAGTTCGGCAAGCGCCTCAGCAGGCTGGTTCAATGCATATAAAACTTCTGCTCTCAGCAACAGTACATCTGCATATCGCATCACCGGGATATCAAGTCCAGAAGAATTGGGGGTATGCGGCACGGCGAATTTACTGATGTACGGATACCAGTTCTCCGGTGCTTCCGCCGGGCTTTTGGGTGACTTCCAGTATTCGGTGACGGTTGCTTTTTTGCGTGAATCCTGCGGCAGGAACAGTTTCATCAGGCTCCATGAAGGAAATGCATTCTCGCCGCCACTCGCAGATATGCCCGTTACGCCGAAGTATGGCAGGAAGTCCGTAGAAATGGTATTTCCATTTGTTCCTCCAATGTACCTCATCGCGAAGACGATCTCGTTATTGTCTTCGGTTTCTTCCTTCCAAAGCGAAGCATAGTCGGTTTGAAGCGCGAACCCATAGCCTGTCATCATATCCAGGTAGGTTTTTGCATTGTTCCAGTCTTTCCGGTACACATATACTTTTCCCAGCAGCCCAACCGCTGCGGCCTTACTAGCCCTGCCACTGGCAATTTTATCTCTTAAGGGTAAAAGCTCGATTGCCGCTTTCAGGTCTTCGATTACCAGGCTGTAAATTTCTTCCTCGCTCGCCCTGCCTGTGGATTTACTCTCTTCCACCGAAAGCATGGTGGTGATTTTAGGCACACCACCGAACGTCCTCACCAGGTCGAAATAGAACAATGCCCGCATGAACCTTGCTTCCCCCGTCAGCTGCTCTTTTTGTCCCGCCGTGTAATCGATGGGGCGATCTATGTTTGCAAGTACTGCATTAGCCCGGTAAATCCCGTTGTAGGTTTCCACCCAAAAGCCTGCAAACAGCTGGTTTTCGGATGAAAAAGCCAGGGTATTCAATTCATCCAGACCTCCGATATTGAAATAGCCCGTCCGGTGAATATTGTCAGTGGGCATTTCAAGGACGGCCCAGTCTCTTTGTTTGCGGATTTGATAACGGTTGTATATGCCCAGTACCGCGCCATTGATATCCTGTGCCTTCTGGTAAAAGTTGACTTCCGTCAGGATCGACTCGGGCGTCAGGTTCAGCACGCTGTCGTCACATGCGGAGAATGTAAAGGCCAGAAATAGCAGGCATAAATATTTGTAACTTTTCATCACGATGTTTTTTAGCAATTAAAAATTGATATTCAAACCAAGTGCATAAATCCGGTTGATAGGCTCGGCGCCGTTGTTGAAGCCCGGCGTACTGTTGATACCGTTGATCTCCCCATTGGTAAAGCCCTCTGGATTGTATCCGTGGAAGCCCTTCTTTGTAAACATCTTTGGATTGCTGACAGACACGTAAATTCTGCATGTGGTCATCCGTAGTTTCTGGGCAACGGTGGAAGGAAGTGTATATCCAAGGTTGATATTCCTGATTGCTAAAAAGGAAGCGTCTTCCAGATAATAATCCGTATTGGAAACATAGGCCAGCTGGCTCAGCGCTGTTGCCGGAGACATGCCGTCGCCCGGCTCCTGCGCCGACCACCATTGATCTTCAATAAGCGATTTTCGCATCGCGCTCACCGTCGCTCCCTGGTAGTACAGGTTTTCCAGGTTATACATTTTTGCGCCCAGCGAAGCCTGCATGATAATGCTCATGTCAAAGTTTTTCCACCTGAAATCATTCACCATACCCATAAACAGCTTGGGCTGGTAATTGCCCAGGATCTGGCGATCAGCGGGATCGATCTTGCCGTCTTTATTCACATCCTCGATCTTGGTATTTCCCGGCTTCGAGCCGACGATCACCGCAGAATTTTTCACATCTTCGTCATCTTTCAGTACACCGATCATTTTGTAACCATAGTAAGAAAACATGGGCTCCCCTACGCGCAGTAGCCAGCCCATTCCACGGGTATGCGTGTATATCACCTCATTTACGCCGCCAAGGCTAACCACTTCATTTTTGTTACGTGCGAGGTTAAAGGATGTTTCCCATTTGAATGCCTTAGCAAAGTTCTTGGTACGGATTTCCAACTCGATACCGCTGTTTTTGATGTCGCCTATGTTAACCATGGAATTGGTAAAACCGGAGATGGCAGGTATCGATACATCATACAGCAGATCGTTGGTTTTTTTGATATAATAATCCACACCAATGTTCAACCGGCCTGTGAAAAGTCCCAGGTCCACACCAAAGTTCTGGCTGGCCGTCCTTTCCCATTTCAGCTTGTCGTTACCAAAGGAAGTCTGCGCCTGACCTTTTGTGAGTACTCCCCCCGGTGAATAATAAGTATCGCTGATCGCTCCCAGGTAGCGAAAGTCACCGATATTGAAATTACCCACAACCCCGAAGCTCGCACGCAGCTTAAGGTCGCTGACAACCGGCAGCGCTTTCATGAAATTCTCTTCGGAAATCCGCCAGGCCACAGAAGCGGAAGGGAAAGATCCCCACCTGTTTTTAGGGCCGAAACGAGAACTTCCGTCAGTCCTGAATGATGCCGAAAGCAGATATTTATCTTTAAATGCGTAATTGACCCGGCTGAAATAGGAAGCCAGACCCCAGCGTGATTTGCTGGTATAGGTCGCAGTAGGCGAGATAATTGCGTTGTTGAGCGTATGGATGATGTCGCTGCTGAAACTTCCCGGCAGCACGCCCATCGCGGCAACTCTGGAAGTCGCTTTCTGGTAGGATGCGCCCAGCAATGCATTGAAGCTGTGTTTCTCGTTTAAGGTTTGGGAATAGCTGAGCACATTTTCGTTGATCAGGTTGAAATTCCGGGTATCCATCGCCGAGCCGGTACTGTTGTTGTTGGAGTTGGCATAGGGCGCCGAGTAGGTTTCTGCGGTATTGTAGGTGATATTGCCGCCCACAGAAGAGCGCAGCGTCAGCCCGTCCAGCAGGTTCAGGGAAAGGTAAATCTCTCCCACATTATTAAGCCCGGAGGAAGTATTCGAGGTGCCTTCAAGTGTGGCCAGCGGGCTCACCTGTCCTGAAACCTGCGTCCCCCAATAGTCGAGCGGGCGTGGATAAGTACCATTCGGGCGCTTTTGGGGGGATACGAACGGTGCGGTTTTAACGACTGCTTCCATGGAAACCGGCGAGGTGCGGCGCTGGTTAAAATTGGGGTTGAGCGATACACCGGCATTGATCACTTTGTTGATCTTCGCATCGATATTCGCGCGAAGCGAATACGTTTTAAAATAGGTATTCAGCAACGTACCGCGCTCGTTTTTCACGGTGCCGGATATGTAGTAATTGACCTTGTCGTTCCCGCCCCTCACCGACAGGTTATAGTTCTGGATCGGTGTGGAATTCAGTAAAATGTCCTCCCATATATAGTTACCTTCTCCAATAACCGGGTTAACCTGAAAATTGGCTGGTCGGCGCGGATCTCCCCAAAGCGGCAATGAAACGTCACCTCCCTGCCAGGCATAATCCCGGTTAATGTAACGTGCGATATAATCATGATACTCCTGCCCACTGATCCAGTCTTTATGCCCGATTGCCCTGCCTATGCCTGCATAAGCGTTAAAATTAAGCTGCGGCTTTCCTTCCTTTCCCTTTTTGGTAGTCACAATAATCACCCCGCCTGAACCCCGCGATCCGTAAATGGCCGCCGACGATGCATCTTTCAGGACTTCAATGGATTCCACATCGTTCATGTTGACATTGACCAGGTCGCCTCCGGGAAAACCGTCGATCACAACTAGCGGATCGTTGCTAGCAGTGATAGAACCGGCACCCCTGATTCGGATAATTGGCGCGGCTCCCGGCGTGCTGCGCGGGGTGGAAATATTGACTCCCGCCAGACGTCCTACCAGCGCGGTTTCTGCCCTGCCGGCGGGTATCTGGTCCAGTATCTTATTCTCAACCTTGGATATTGCTGCTGTAACAGAGCTTTTTTTCATCGAACCGTAACCTACCACCACCAGTTCTTCGAGCGATTTCGTATCGACCTGAAGTACCACGTCCATCACATTTTTGTTGCCCGGATCAATCTCCATGGGTACGTACCCGACAAAAGAGAAAATAAGCTTTGTGTTTTCCTTACCAAGGTATTCATCGGGAATGGTCAGGCTGTACCTGCCATCGGCACCCGTGGTAGTACCCCGTTGCGAACCTTTGATCACGATGCTTACCCCCGGAAGCGGTGTTCCTCCAACATCGGTGACGCTGCCTGTTAATACTTTTTCAAAAGAATGCGGAGTAGTACCCCGCGAATTTTTACCGGCCTCCGGCAAAGAATCATCCGGACGCAATATGACCGAATTGCCGCCCTCCGGTCCCCTGATCGTCGTGCTGGTACTTTCCGCAGGCGTGCCGGAAC
>DATMSL010000605.1:0-2074 GCA_035565435.1 Dyadobacter sp.
ATTCTGGATACCATGCCAGAAAGTGATCAGGAAAAACTGGGGCTGGAAATCAAACAATACATTGATGAAAAGTCGCCTGAGAAAACGGAGACCGTTCTTCCGATAGCGGAAAAAAAACTGCCGCTTTGGTCGGCCTATGCAGCAGCAGTACTCGTGCTGCTGATTTCTGCCTTTCTTTTTTTTAGATACAATGAAAAAACGGAGCCGGAGGTTGCCTATGCAAAGAACGAGCAGAAGGTAATTAAGCCTAATAATTTTGTCCAGCTCCCCGACGGCAGTACGGTTATCCTCACGGCCGGCAGCAAAATCGATTATCCGGATTCATTCGACAATAGGAAAAAACGGGAGGTATACCTTTCGGGAGAAGGCTATTTTGACATCCGGCACAATCCTGCCAAGCCGTTTATCGTACATGCAGGCAAATTATCGACGACGGTACTCGGCACGGCATTTAACATTAAAGCATTGCCGGGAGATGAAAGTATAATCGTCACCGTTACCAGGGGAAAGGTAAAAGTGAGCGATCCCGACAAGACTTTTGGAACGCTGATACCCGATCAGCAGATCACTTATAACACCGCAAACCGAGAAGCTGTGCAGACGAAAGTAGATGCCGAAAAAGCGGTTGAATGGAAGCGGGAGGATCTTTTGTTCGACGACGTGACCGTCTCAAATGCGGCCAGACTTATCGAAGAACGGTTTCAGGTTAAGATCCGGATCAATGGTGACAGGCTGAAAAGCCAGCGTTTTACTACCACTTTTGGAAAGGATGAAACGCTTGAAAGTGTATTGAAAAGCATTACCGAATTCAACGACGCGAGTTATGTACTGGATCCCGAGAACAAACAAGTAGTCATTTCCCCCAACTAACCCTAATCCTTACTCCGTATTCCCTAATCCTTAACCCCAAATCCTATGCACAGTTTTACTTTTAGAAGACTGAAGAAGCTTATGCGAGTTTCACTGATTTTGTCACTGGCTGTTCTGGCGACTTCGCAGCTCCTGAACGCCTCGACCCTTAACGGGCAGAGTCTGGAAACCGCAGAGGTCGCCATCACCCTGAAAAACGGTACGCTCGTAGATGTATTCCATCATATCGAACAGCAGACGCTGTTCCGGTTTATGTACCGCAAGCAGGATGTGAAGCATATCAATGAGCTGGAACTGAAAGGCGGAAAGATTACCGTGGAAAAACTCCTGATCCAACTTCTTACGCCTAACCGGCTGACTTACAAGCAAGTTGATAAAAGGATATTGATCAGTACGATGAAAGAGGCGAGCCAAACGGGAAGTTCAGACAAGCAACCGCAGGATGCCGATGTACCCGTGAAAGGCAGGGTAACCGAAGAAAAAGGAGGCGCATTACCAGGAGTGAGCATTCTGGTGAAAGGTGGCCAGCGCGGCACTGTGACAGACGTAAATGGCGATTATTCACTGGATGTTTCAGAAAGCGAGAGAGCAAGTGGTACGCTAACTCTTATTTTTTCCTTTGTCGGGTACGTACCCCAAGAGGTTATCGTGGGAAATAAGACTTCTGTAGACGTTGTTTTGCTGCCCGACACAAAAGCATTGGAGGAGCTTGTGGTAGTGGGGTACGGCACGCAGAAAAAGACCTCCGTAACTGCTGCGATTTCGTCCATGACAGGCAGCGAAGTGGCGTCCACACCGATTACCAATCTGAGCAATGGACTTGGTGGCAGAATGTCGGGCGTGATTTTCCGTCAGGGTTCTGGTGAGCCGGGCCGGGACGCATCGAGCATTTACATCCGAGGTATCGCCACGACGGGCAACAGCCAGCCATTGCTCGTAGTCGACAACATCCCGCGGGCATTTCAGGACCTGGATCCGAATTCTGTTGAAAGTATCACGGTTTTAAAGGATGCGGCGGCGGTTGCGCCCTATGGTGTGGCGGGCGCGAACGGGGTAATTCTGGTGACCACGAAAAAAGGAAAAGCAGGCGCCCCGACGCTCACCTACAATGGGTACATGGGATTTCAAAACCCAACCGTACTCACAAAATATCCGAATTCGTTTGAATACGCATCGCTGCTCAATGCGGCTTCCAAAAACGAAG
>DATMSL010000606.1:0-2002 GCA_035565435.1 Dyadobacter sp.
AACAAATACTTCTGATGGCTACCAAAACGAAGGCACTACCACCGGTAAGCGTGGATCTCACCGCCGACAAGATTACCGAGTTATACATGCATTACTGCCTGGAAAATCACAAGAAGCCGGAGTCGGTTTACCTGTTTTCCAAAGAGCATGGTTTCGCGGAGAAGGATTTTTACAAGTTCTTTACCTCCATCGATTCGCTTGAAAGACGCGTTTTTGTGAGTTTTCATAACCTGGCCGTAAACCTGATTAATCAGAGCGGGGAGATCGACGGGGTCGGTTTCAGGGATAAGTTGCTGGCCTATTACTTTACGCTGGTTGAAATCCTGACTGCTAACCGCAGCTATGTGGTTTTTGCATTAAAGGAGGAAAAGAACAGACTCAACGGCATTCTGAAGCTGAAAGAATTTCGTAGTAGTTTCAAAGATTATATCCACGAAATCAGCGACGGTTACCTGAAAGCCAAAAGCGAACGCATTCGCAAGGCTCAGCAGGACGCATTGGAAGAAGGCGCGTGGATTCAGTTGCTGCTTACATTGAAATTCTGGATCGACGACGAATCCGTAGGTTTTGAAAAAACAGACCTTTTCATAGAAAAATCGATCCGTGCTACATTCGACCTGATCGATACGACACCCCTCGAGAGCGTGATCGATTTCGGGAAGTTTTTGATTAAAGAAAAATTGAAGTAGGAATGGAAACAATTGACAGTATCCCTACTTCCAAAATACGGCGTGCCACCCGGCTTATTTCGACAGGGGTCAAGATTGGGGGAAATTATCTGAAATATTACGGCGAGAAAATTACCAGCCCTGAAACGGCGCGGGATAACCTCAATAATAACAATGCAGAGGACATTTACGATAGCCTCAAAAGCCTGAAAGGCAGTGCATTGAAGCTCGCTCAGATGCTGAGTATGGAGAAGAATTTCCTGCCGCAGGCTTATGTGGAGAAGTTTTCGCTCTCGCAATTCTCAGTACCGCCGCTTTCGGCGCCTTTGGTGATGAAGACGTTCCGGAAATATTTCGGAAAGTCGCCATTGGAGTTGTTTGATACATTCAATCCGAATGCGATCAATGCCGCGAGCATCGGCCAGGTGCATAAGGCGACGCATGAAGGCAAAGAGCTGGCAGTGAAAATCCAGTATCCCGGCGTGGCGGAAAGCATTTCGTCGGACCTGGCACTCGTGAAACCAATTGCCATGAAAATGTTCAATATCCAGGCGAAGGATTCGGATAAGTATTTCAAAGAAGTCGAAACAAAACTGACGGAAGAGACGAATTACATTCTTGAAATAGCACAGAGCACCGAAATCGCCGAGGCTTGCGAACATATTCCGAATCTGCGTTTTCCGAAATACTACCCTGAATTTTCCAGCGAGCGTGTGATCACGATGGATTGGATGAACGGCGTGCATTGGTCGGAATTTTGCAAAACGAATCCCGAGCAGACAATAGCCAATAAAATCGGTCAGGCATTGTGGGATTTTTACATGTTCCAGGTGCATCAGCTCCGCAAAGTTCACGCCGATCCGCATCCGGGCAACTTTCTGATCGACGAAAACGACAATCTCATCGCTATCGATTTCGGCTGTATCAAAGAAATTCCTGAGGATTTCTACATTCCGTATTTCGAGCTCGCCGAGCCTGAAAATCTGAACAATCCCGCGGTTTTCCATGCTAAATTGGCCGAGCTCGAGATCCTGACAGACAAGGATACCAAAGCAGAAACCATCTATTTTTCGAATCTCTTCCGCGAAATACTCGCATTACTCACACAGCCGTTCCAGGCTGAGTCATTCGATTTTTCGGATGAAAAATTCTTCCTGAAACTCGCCGCATTGGGAGAGAAATATGCCAATGACAAAGAGCTGCGCAAAATGAACATGAACCGCGGTTCTAAGCACTTTATTTACATCAACCGCACATTCTTCGGGCTGTTCAGCCTGCTGCATGACCTCAAAGCGGTGGTGGATACCAAGCAATTTGTAAGCTGACACCAATCA
>DATMSL010000607.1:0-2516 GCA_035565435.1 Dyadobacter sp.
AATTCGCAAAAGCCGCTTTGGATAACTCCGACGACAAAGAAACCGCAGAATCGGGCGGACTTATCCAGGATAGAAGCACCGGGCAGTCCAAGCTGACGCTCGACGCTTCCATGGATCCTGCACTCTATTTCGCGATCGATACCATGAAAGTGGGCGATTTGAGTATGCCTATTTCGTACCGCCTCGAAGACGGCAGCAGCGCCATGCGTATCCTTTGGTATAAAAGCAAATCGGAACCGCATACGGCCAACCTGCACGACGACTACGAAAAAATGGCGCAGATCGTACTCAGCAACAAGCGTAACAACGCACTGGAAGAGTGGTTCAAAAAGGCGCAGGGTGACGTTTATATCAGCATCGAACCCGAATACAGAAATTGCAAAGTACTTGGGCTGGCCGCCAACGCCGACGATTTATAGCGGTAAAATGGTGGTAATCATTGCTTTTAACGAGTGAAAATCTAACCAAACATAACGTGAAGTATTCATCGGACGTAGAAGCTGCCGAAGCTATGAAAGTAGCTTATGATAAAATCCGGAGTGAAATCGGGAATGTGATTATCGGACAGGATGAAGTTGTTAAAAGACTGCTTACCGCCATTTTTTGCCAGGGACATTGCTTACTGGTAGGTGTCCCGGGGCTCGCCAAGACGCTTCTAATCCAAACCATCGCTTCTTCACTCGACCTCAACTTCAACCGGATCCAGTTTACGCCTGATTTGATGCCTTCCGATATTCTCGGCTCGGAAACACTCGATCAGAACCGGAATTTCAAATTCATCAAAGGCCCGATCTTTGCAAATATTATCCTGGCCGACGAGATTAACCGGACGCCTCCCAAGACGCAATCGGCGTTGCTGGAAGCAATGCAGGAATATTCGGTGACCATCGCCGGCGCCAAGCATCCGCTCGATAAGCCGTTTTTCGTACTAGCTACGCAAAACCCGATCGAACAGGAAGGTACCTATCCGCTGCCCGAAGCACAGCTCGACCGTTTCATGTTTATGATCCAGCTCGACTATCCTTCGTATGCCGAGGAGGTAAATATCGTCAAGAACACTACCAGCGATAACCGTTACCAGGTTAAAAAAGTGATCAGCGCCGAAGAAATCACCGATTTCCAGCACCTGGTGCGCCGCGTACCGGTGACCGACCATGTGATTGAATACGCAGTAAAACTGGTACACAAAACGCGTCCGAAGGGTAGCCTGGCCATCAAAGACACCAACGACTACCTCGAATGGGGAGCTGGTCCGCGGGCATCACAATCACTTATTCTTGCCGCGAAATGTAATGCATTGCTTTCGGGTAAATATTCGCCGGATATCGAGGATGTGCAGGCAGTTGCATTGCCGGTATTGCGCCATCGCATTATCCGCAATTTCAAGGCCGAGGCAGAGGGCATTTCGGTGGACGACATTATCGGTCGGTTGCTCTAAAAGCAAGCGTCCGGACCAGTAAGAATTTACTTTTTCAACATTATAAGTTTGTGTCGTTCTCGGATGGCACAAACTTTTGTTTTTTCAGGCAAACCAATCATTCCACACCATCACAATGACGACCATTCAAGGCAAAAACTTCATAGGATATGCACTTTCGTCTGAAGGCGAAAGGCAGTTTAAGGCATATGCTCCGGCGACAGACAGCTACCTTCCTGAAACTTTCCAGTGCGCGACTGCCCAGGAAGTAAATAAAACAATGGCTCTGGCCGAAAAGGCATTCGACAGTTACTCGCAAGTACCGGCAGCTGAGCGCGCAGCCTTTCTAATTGCTATTACAGAAGAAATACTCGCGTTGGGCGATCAGCTGCTCGAACGCGCGAACCTCGAAACCGGATTACCTATTGCCCGGCTGCAAGGCGAGCACGCCCGCACGATCAACCAACTTGCCCAGTTCGCAGAACTTCTTCGCGAAGGCTCCTGGGTGGAAGCCTCGATCGACACCGCCCTACCCGATCGCTTGCCGGCCCCGAAGCCCGATATTCGTAAAATGCTGGTACCTGTCGGGCCGGTCATTGTGTTTGGTTCGAGCAACTTCCCATTCGCCTATTCGGTGGCCGGCGTGGATACCGGTCCTGCATTGGCGGCAGGTAATCCGGTGGTTGTCAAAGCCCACCCCGCACACCCGGGTGTGAGCGACCTCACCGCGCAGGCGATCGTGCGCGCGGCCGAACGCACAGGTATGCCCGAGGGAACGTTTTCAATGCTGTATGATGATGGATTTGAAGTCGGGACCGCATTGGTGAAACATCCGGCGAGTAAGGCTGTCGGGTTTACAGGCTCGTACAGGGGCGGGATGGCGCTGTACCGGCTTGCTCAAGAGCGCGAAGAACCGATTCCGGTATTTGCTGAAATGGGCAGCGTAAACCCGATCGTGGTTTTGCCCGGGTATTTGAAAAACAATGCTGTTCAGCTCGGCAAGACGCTCGCGAGTTCGGTGAGCCTTGGTGCCGGACAGTTTTGTACCAATCCGGGTTTAGTATTTA
This sequence comes from Dyadobacter sp., assembly GCA_035565435.1. Classification (GTDB taxonomy): domain Bacteria; phylum Bacteroidota; class Bacteroidia; order Cytophagales; family Spirosomataceae; genus Dyadobacter. The sequence continues at coordinate 2,485 of DATMSL010000607.1, forward strand.
TTACAAAAACAGAGGGACTGGAAGCATTTCAG
>DATMSL010000608.1:0-8400 GCA_035565435.1 Dyadobacter sp.
ACTGGCCACGGTTCCCTTTTCGCTCAGCGTATAAAAACCCTTGCTTTCGTTTTCAAAACAGATCGCCTCACCCTGCGGTTCAAGTGCCACGGTCAAAGTTTTGTTGGCAGATTTAACGAGCGTCTGCCCGACGGACTCTCCATTGCCTCTTTTCCAATAATACACTGCAAGGTAGGTACGTACCACCATTTCGCTCCCGTCCTTGGAAATACTTCCAGCAGTCGCTGTCGCAACGCCCGGAACTGTGCCTATCTTTTCGGCAACAATGGTTTCGCTGGACGACTGTGGGAATGGCAACCTGTAAATATTGGTCTGCGCTTCCTTCGATAAAACAAAAATGTCTTTTGTTACCGGGTCGACGATCAATGCCTCCGCATCTCTCGGGCCGTCAGGGTAGCTGAAAGTGATCTTTTGCAATGCACTTTGGGTGAAAGAGCCGTCAGCGCCCTTGATTTCCGGGATTCGGTAAATGGTATTGGTTGGGGTTAACTGGTTGTTATTGCCAATATCAGCTATGTAAGCGTACGAAACTCCATTTTCCGGGCCCGGCCCTACTGCCACTTCCTCCCAGTCGCGGTTGTTGCTGCCGGGTACATTATATTCTTTAATGCTTTTGCCGTCCTTACTGATGAGGTACAAAGAGCTCGGCTGACCTGAATCCTGGATCGTCCACAAGTAACCGGGCATGGTAGCGCTCGCTGCCAGACCCGACGCTTCATCAATAATACCGGTGGCAATCGGGAACCGCTCGGGCGTCGTTTCAAACTGGTCCGACAGGCCGTTCCCTCCGGGGGAAGGCTCTGGGTCGCCGCATGAACAGGTTACGCAAAATACGAGTGAAGACAGGATCAGCCCCGCTCGTCCGCTCACGCCGTCATATATTTTCATAGAAGACACTTCATGTTAGATTTGCTAAAAATACGTACTTTTGCCGCATTTATTATCAGCGACTTTCATTATATCAGTATTAAAATAGTTATATGCTACGTACACATACCTGCGGGGAATTAAGCTTAGAACATGTAAATCAAGACGTTGTATTATGTGGTTGGGTTCAGCGCGTCCGCGATAAGGGAGGCATGATCTGGCTCGATCTGCGTGACCGTTACGGCATCACCCAGCTGCTGTTCGAAGAGGGTAAAACCCCCGCAAATGTGTTGGAAACGGCCCGCTCTCTGGGCCGCGAATTCGTGATTTCCGCCAAAGGTTCGGTGATCGAGCGACTGTCAAAAAATGACAAAATCGCGACAGGTGATATCGAGATTCGCGTGTCGGAACTCGATATTCTGAACCCTGCGAAGCTTCCTCCATTCCTGATCGAGGACGAAACCGACGGCGGTGACGACATCCGCATGAAATACCGCTACCTCGACCTTCGCAGAAATACGGTCCGCCAAAATCTGCAATTGCGCCACCAGGTAGCGCGCTACACCCGTGCTTACCTCGATAACCTGAATTTCATCGAAGTAGAAACCCCGGTACTGATCAAATCCACCCCGGAAGGCGCCCGCGATTTCGTGGTACCAAGCCGCATGAACCCGGGGGAGTTTTATGCATTGCCGCAATCCCCGCAGACCTTCAAGCAGTTGCTGATGGTGGCTGGGTTCGACCGTTACTATCAGATCGTGAAGTGTTTCCGCGACGAGGATTTGCGCGCCGACCGTCAGCCGGAGTTTACGCAAATCGACTGCGAAATGTCATTTGTGACGCAGGAAGATGTCCTGAACACATTCGAGGGTATGATCCGCGAGCTTTTCGCGAAAGTAAAAAATATCGACCTGCCCGAAGTTCCGCGCATGACTTACGCGGATGCGATGCGCCTCTACGGGTCCGACAAACCGGATATTCGCTTTGGTATGCAGTTCGTAGAGCTGAAAGGCGATGAGCGCGACCTTACGTCCGGAAAAGGTTTCGGCGTATTCGACGATGCGGGCCTTGTAGTGGGGATCAACGCCACCGGCTGTGCGGCTTACACAAGAAAGCAAGTCGACGAACTGACCGACTGGATTAAACGTCCGCAAATCGGAGCAAAAGGCCTGGTATATGTTCGCTATAACCCCGATGGATCAATCAAATCGTCCGTAGACAAATTTTATACCGAAGAAGAGCTTAAAAAATGGGTGGAAGCGTTTGACGCAAAGCCAGGCGATCTTCTGCTGATCCTGTCGGGCCAGGGCGACAAAACGCGCAAGCAGCTCAACGAGTTACGTCTCGAAATAGGCTCACGTTTGGGACTGCGCAATCCTGACGAATACCGCGCATTGTGGGTGATCGACTTCCCGCTTCTTGAATTCGGCGAAGAAGAAAACCGCTGGTTTGCGATGCACCACCCGTTCACAAGCCCGAAACCGGAAGATATCGAACTGCTGGATAAAAATCTGGGGCTGGTAAGGGCCAATGCATACGATATGGTGATCAACGGCGTTGAAGTTGGCGGAGGTTCGGTACGGATCTTCGAAAAAGAGCTTCAGCGGAAAATGTTCGAGATCCTCGGATTCTCGGCCGAAGAAGCGCAGGAGCAATTTGGCTTCCTGATGAATGCATTTGAGTTCGGCGCGCCTCCTCATGCCGGTATTGCATTTGGTTTCGACAGGCTTTGTTCTATTTTTGGCGGCGCGGATTCGATCCGGGATTTCATTGCATTCCCTAAAAACAATTCAGGTCGCGACGTGATGATCGATTCTCCCTCGACGATCTCGGACGGGCAGCTTAAAGAGCTGGCAATCCGCGTGGAAGGCGTTAATTGATGATCAAAACGAGATAGATCTGACAGATCATTTAAATAAAGTAAGATTTTGTAGATTTGCCCCGGGCATCATTTAAATTTAACCACAGGACCATCCGGAAACGGAGCGGTCCTGATTGTAATTAAACTACACTGCATGCATTATCAATCCTTTGTAAGATCCTGTTTCAGGAACACCTTCTTGTTGCTGCTTCTTCTGACCAACATCGGGGTTTTTGCTCAAAATAACACCTCTCCCCAGCTTCCGACGGACCCGACACAACCCAAGATCGACCCTTCGCAGGTGACCAACCAACAGGCGGTCGACTTTTACAACCAGGCTAAATCGGCCGGGATGTCGGATATGGATATTGAAAAAGCGGCATTGCAGAGGGGCTATACCCTGGATCAGATATCCACCATGCGCAAACGGCTTCAACAAAAGCCGAATGAAAAACAAACCAATGATCCCAACCGGGACGAACTGGATGAAACCAGGGACCAGGACGAAGCGGATCAGCTCGAAGACGAAGCCAACAACGAGCGTGACTCCACTAATGCAAGAAGTGCGCGAAACCGCCGATTGAGCCGTACTTTTGGCTCCTCTTTCTTTGCGCGTTCGACTTCCACGTTTGAGCCCAACCTGCGCATCGCTACCCCGCGGAACTACATTCTCGGGCCGGAAGACGAAATCGTTGTGGATATTTACGGGAATGCGGTGGATAACTTCCGCATGAAAATCAGCCCGGAAGGAACCGTAAAAATGCTCAACCTCGCTCCTGTGTATGTCAATGGGCTGACCATCGAACAAGCAAGCGAGCGCATTGTAAACCGTTTGCGCCAGGCTTATTCGACACTCAACCGGCCCGGTTCGGGAACCTATTCATCCATTACACTCGGCAATGTGCGCAGCATACACGTGATGATCACTGGTGAGGCCGCACGCCCGGGCACTTATACTGTGTCATCGCTCGCAACTGCATTTAATGCACTTTCAATATCCGGCGGCCCAAGTCTGAACGGTTCGTACCGCAACATTGAAGTAATCAGGAACAACAAGGTGATCCGGACAATTGACCTCTACAAGTTCCTGGTAGATGCCGACCTGCGCGACAATATTGCCCTGCAAGATCAGGACATTATCCTCATCAGGCCGTTCGAAACAAGAATAGAACTGAATGGCCAATTAAAACGCCCCGGTATTTTCGAAGCCAAACCGGGCGAAACCCTGGGAAGCATTATCCGTTATGCCGGAGGTTTCACGCCGGAAGCCTACACGAAGACCTTCACCTACCAGCGCAATACCGGAACCAATTATATGATTGGTAGCATCGATTCCGTTCAGATCGAAACTTTCGCTCCGAAAAACGGTGATATTTTCAACGTAAAACGGATACTGGACGTTGTAGCCAACCAGGTGGAAATACGGGGTGCTGTTACATTGCCTGGCCCGTATGCATTGGAAGAGCGCTGTAATTCTGTTCTGAAACTGATCCAGATGGCGCAGGGACTCAGCCCGCGTGCCTTCCTGAACCGCGCGATTCTTGAAAGATCCAGTGGCGAAACCCAGACGGGTATTGTGGCGATTGACCTCCGGAAACTTGTAAACGGTGAAATAGCGGATATTCCATTGCTTGCAGGCGATATCCTGACGATCAAGTCCGTCGAAGACCTGAAAGAATTCACTTACCTGACCATTTCAGGATCTGTAATCAACCCGGGTAACTATTATTACTACAAAGATATTACCATCGCCGACCTTATTTTCCAGGCTGGCGGTTATACGGAAGGTGGTATCCCCTACCGCATTGAAGTATCGCGTCGTGTAAAAAACGATACGCTCGACCTGCCTTCTTCCCAGAACGTCCGCATTTTCTCGATCGACGTGGCCGACAACCTGGTTCTCAATCCTGACGACCAGAAATTTAAGCTCCAACCGCAGGATATCATCGTGGTACGCAAGTCACCGCGTTACGAGCCGCAGAAATCAGTAACGGTCATCGGTGAAGTGCGGTATCCGGGTAATTACACCATTATCAACAATTTCGAACGGATTTCAGATTTGTTCGGCAAGGTGGGCGGGCTACGATCCGAAGCGTATCTGCCCGGTGCGCGTTTCTACCGGGGCCAGGAACTGATCGCCGTCGACATTGAAGCGATCGTCAATAAGCCTTCGCTTCCTTCGAACCTGCTATTAATGCACGGTGACACACTGGTGATCCCGAGACGCCTCGAAACAGTCAGGATCCAGGGCGGTGTACACAACCCGTCGGTTATGAACTTCGATACCAAGTTCAGCTACGACGACTATATTTCCCAGGCGGGTGGTTATACAGAGCAAGGTTGGAAAAAGCGTGTTTACGTGTCATATCCAAATGGTCGAACACACAGAACCAAGAATTTCCTGTTCTTCAGATCTTATCCCAAAGTTGAACCTGGTGCGGTTGTGACCGTTCCCGTGAAAGTTGCTGAGCCCGACCGTCAGAAGACACCTGGCGAGCGTATCGCATTGTTCTCATTCATAGCATCGATGGTTAGTACACTCACATTGGCGGCAATTACCCTGAGCAGAAATAATTAACCATGATATCCCATCCAGAAAAAAAGCCGGTAGCAACCGACAGCAAGGAGAGTTCATTCAATGCTTCGGAAATACGTTTTATCGATATCATCCTGTTTGTAGGAAAGTATATCAAAATGCTGATACTGGCCGTAATCATATCCGTGGTAGCCGGCGTCGCATACAGTTTCACACTTAGAAAGAAGTATGAAGCCAAAGTAAGCCTGTTGCCGGAATACGGAACTTCCAGACGAGGGTCATTCTCCCTGCTGGGTGCGGTTAATGGTGACGGAGCCGAAAAGTTGCAGCCGGACCTCTATCCGACCATTATGCAAAGCTCGCCGTTTGGCGAATATCTGCTCAAACAGCCGGTTGTGGATCAGGACAACAAGCCCTATAAAACGCTCATGGATTTCCTGAGAGCGCAGGCTAAACCCGGGTTATTTTCAGGCTTGTTCTCTTCCTCACCCAAAGCCCCGGCAAAAGAAGTTAAGCTGAAAAGGGATGGAATTCTTTCATACTCCCTTTCGGAGCAGTCCAATATCGCCGGCGCTATTTCCCTGCTTTCAGCAGAAGTGGATCAAAAAAGTGGTGTAATCCAGATCAGTGCGGAAACCGTCGACCCATTTGTATCGGCAATCATTGTGGAAGCGGCTCAAAAATACCTGATCGATTATGTAGAAGACTACCGCTCGTCTAAAGCAAGCCAGCGTGAAGGCCTGCTTGCCGACCGCGTGAAAGAGGCCAAAGCGCGGCTCCGTACCGCCGAATACGCACTTCAAAGCTACCGCGACCAGAACAGAAATATCTTTTCCAATACCGCCAAAATCGAAGAACAACGGTTACAGGCAGAATATGTATTGTCAGAATCACTTTACAGCGATCTGGTAAGGCGGTATGAGCAAGCCAAAGTCACGGTGAAAGAAGAGCGCCCGGTATTCAAAGTGCTTGAACCGGTAAAAGTACCTTTGTTGAAAAGTAGTCCGAAAAGGTTGCGCATAGGCCTGATATGGGGCTTTCTTGGCGGCTTTTTCACCCTTTTATACATCGTCCTTGTTAAAGAAAAGGTAGTTCAGAAAATCGTTTCGGGTGCAACCGAATAGAATGTAATGCGCCCCATACTTAACTTTTAACACATGCTTGATCTCCCGGTTTACCTCGCAGGTATCTGCACCGTTCATTGCCAACAATCTGAATCTCCTTCAATATAACTGGTGATCTCTGCCTTCAACTTTCCGCTGATCGGGACTTATGTCAAAAAGCTGGGCCATTTGAAAAGTAAGCCATGAGGACCGATAGAAAACCTAAAATATTGTCATTCAGCCATTATGGTACACTTTACGGCGCAAACAGGTCCCTTTTAGCTCTACTTGCTGCGACCAGAGACCGGATAGACTGGTGGGTAATATGTCTGGAAGATGGCGATTTTGCGAAAGAACTCGCCAGGAAGGGTATCGAATACAAGATTGTGACATTTGCCAACGACATTCATAAAATCCCGAGGTTCCCACAATGGTTTCACAGCCTTAAAAGATTCATATTCAATGTCCTGGCTGCGCTCTACATTGCAGTATTGGTTGTCAGAAAACGGATCGATCTGATCCATACCAACTCGTCGGTGATCTTCTTTGGTGCGCTCGTTGCATTCTTTTCGGGTCGGAAGCACCTATGGCACATCCGCGAGTTTGTATATGAGGACTATCATTTAAAATACAATTTTGGGAGGTCGTCATTCCGCTTCTGGGCCAACAAGGCAGCACGTATTATCTGTATTTCAAAGAGTATTGCCCAAAAAAGGGTTATCGACGCGGGTGTTACCGCGCCATATGTGGTGATATACAATGGACTGGTCGACGCCCTTCCGGAGGTGTCGCCTCGCATGCTTTCCGAAACTCCCCTCGCTGGTATCGTGGGCATCATTGATCCCGCCAAAGGTCAGATGACCGCCGTAAAAGCGGTGAATGCACTCGTTAAAAAAGGAGTCGCCGTAAGATTGGAAATTGTGGGCGAAATTGGCGATCCGGTTTATTATGAGGAAATTGCAGCCTATATCAAAGAACAGGACATTAGCGAACATATTCGGTTCACCGGATTTACCAAAGATATTCAAAGCATTTATCGTCGTCTGGATGTACTGCTCATGTGCTCGCCCAACGAGGCACTTGGCCGTGTGACGATCGAAGGGATGATGTACGGTGTTCCGGTGGTCGCATTCGATTCGGCCGGTACCAGTGAAATCGTCCAACACGAGCAGACTGGCCTGCTCTTCCGGTCCGACGAGCGCAGTCTTGCCAGTGAGCTGGAAAGACTACTCAACGACCATTCCCTTTACGCCGGCATAGCCGAACGCGCGAGGGAGCATGTTTTTCAAAATTTCACGATTACAAAATATCGCGACAACTTTCTCAGGGAAGTAGAGAGTTGCCGTCAAAGCTAAGTTATGCAGTACCCCAAAATTTCGATCATCACAGTTGTAAGGAACGGCGAGAAAGACCTCGAAAGTGCTATCAAAAGTGTCGTTAACCAAAGTTACAGGCATATTGAGTACATCATTCTGGACGGGCTTTCAACCGACGGGACACTGGATATCATCCGGAAATACGAACATGAGATCGCCCTTTGGAAAAGTGAAGCCGACCGCGGGATATTCGATGCTATGAACAAAGGGCTCGATTTAGCAACCGGCGACTGGGTCTATTTCCTGGGATGCGACGATGTCCTGGTTTCGCCGACGATTATTGAAGAGGTTGTTGCCGAGATGACCAGAGCCGATGGTATTTATTATGGAAATACCTATCTGAAAAAAAGCAATCAGATTTACACCGGTAAAGTCAGCAAATGGAATATTGCATTGCGGAACATCTCGCATCAGGCCATTTTCTACCCGAGGTCCGTTTATAAGCAAAAGAAGTATAACTTAGATTATAAATTAGCGGCCGATCACGTCTACAATGTGGAATTATACAGTCGCTTTGCTGCTCAATTCGTTTACATGCCCAAATTGATTTCAATATACAATGACCTGGGTATGAGCTCCGTAAATGTCGATCATCAACATAAAAAGGACATCGTCGGCATTGTGTACAACAATCTGGGCAGTGCGGTAGGTTCGTAC
>DATMSL010000609.1:0-9711 GCA_035565435.1 Dyadobacter sp.
TGAAAATGCCAATTTGAATGCGTTTTCGGCGTTTCAAAGAGCTTTTTCAGGCAATTTGTGACGAGAAATCGTTGGATTTCTCTGTTTTCGTCAGACAATATCACAAATCTTCACGCATTCAGCCAACGAAGCCAGCGGCTCGCGCTTTGGAATGAACTCCTGGGCGACAAATCCTTTGTACCCGGTTTCGACGATCGCTTTCATAATCGCCGGGTAATACAACTCCTGGCCTTCGTCAATTTCGTTGCGGCCCGGAACACCGCCGGTATGGTAATGGCCGATGTATTTATGATATTGTTTGATGGTCGCGATCACGTCGCCTTCCATGATCGACATGTGGTAAATGTCGTAAAGTAATTTGAAGTTTTCTGAACCGACCATCTCACAAAGTCCGGCGCCCCAGGCGGTGTGGTCACACATATAGTCCTTGTGGTTGACCTTGCTGTTGAGTAATTCCATGATCATGGTAATGCCGTACTTTTCCGCGGACTGCATCAGGCGGCGCAAGCCGATGGCACAGTTCCGCATGCCGTCATAGTCGGACATCCCGCGGCGGTTACCGGAAAAACAGATGACCGTTTTGTAACCAGCTTCTTTGAGTTTTGGAAAAAGGTCTTCATAACTCTTAACAAGCTCGTCATGCAGGGTCAGGTCGTTGAAACCTTTTTCGATACCCATACCCGCGCCATTGGGCAGCGCGCACGTGAGTCCGTACTTCTTCAATGTCGGCCAGTCCTCCGGTCCTAGGAGTTCGATGGAAGTGATTCCGATCTTCTTGCATTCCTGTGCGAACGTGTCGAGCGGGATTTTGCCGTAGCACCATTTGCAAACCGAGTGATTGATCTTACCATTCAGTTTAGTACCCAGTACGGATTCGGTTTTGGCGAAAACTTCTGAGATGGACATCACTCCGGCTGCGGCCCCTGCGGCCGTCCCTGCGGCTATATTCTTTAAAGCGTTTCTTCTGGTTGACATGATCTAAAATATTGAATATCAGTATTAAGCGATATCGCAAATGGTCACCCCTTGCTTCAAGGAAGCCAGATCGTCACCGCGGCTTGGGACAAACTCCTGCCCTACGAATCCTTTGTAACCGGTTTCTACAATGGCTTTCATAATCGACGGATAATAAAGTTCCTGGGTTTCGTCAATCTCGTGACGCCCGGGTACGCCGCCCGTGTGATAATGCGCAATGTACTTATGGTATTTTTTGATGGTCGCGATTACGTCGCCTTCCTGGATTTGCATGTGGTAAATGTCGTATAGCAGCTTAAACTTCTCAGAGCCAACAGCTTCACAAAGAGCCGCGCCCCACTCCGTCCGGTCGCACATGTAATCCTTATGGTTCACTTTGCTATTCAGCAGCTCCATTACCAGCGTCACATTATGCTTTTCGCAAGTTGGGATCAGTTTGCGGATGCCCTCGGCGCAGTTGCGGATGCCGTCGTAATCCGACATCCCGCGACGGTTGCCCGAGAAACAGATGATTTTGTCATAACCCGCAGCGCGTACTTTGGGGATCACGTCTTCAAATCCCTTGATCAGTTCCTCATGATTTTTGGGATCGTTGAAACCTTTGTCGATGCTCCGCGTAAGTCCTTCGCCCCAGGGTAATGCGCAAGTAAGTCCGTATTTTTTGATAACCGGCCATTCCTCCGGGCCAAGGAGTTCGATGGACGTCAGCCCGATCTTCTTGCATTCCTGCGCGAAGGTCTCCAGAGGAATTTTACTATAACACCATTTGCATACGGAGTGATTAATCTTGCCGTTCAGTTGCGGCCCAAGCGCCTTTTCGGATGCGGAAAACGCATGAGCAAGCGAGCTGGAAAACGTACCCAGTCCTGCCGCAGCAGCCATATTTTTAAGCGCTTTTCTTCGATTTGAAAGTGACTTCATTTAATATTTAACTATCTGAAATAATGTAAGTTAATGGCCATTTGGGCAATAAGCCCCTACCCTTTTTTAGTTTCGAACGCATTGCCACATACGTTCAGTATAAGCCTTATTTCTTTTGCTGTACCCACAAAAAAAGTAGTGATGCCACCGGATCCGTTTCTGCTTTTGAAAGCATCAGAATCAACACGCAGCACCACTATCTTAAGCCTAATTAATTATAATCTACTCAAAAAAACGTGTGATCTATTTTCCGCTTTTCGGCGCACCGGATTCGGAGTAGATCGGATTATTTTTGTTACCGCCAGCCATCAGGTAGGCCACCAGGTCCCTCAATTCGTTAGGGTTCAAACCGTTGATCAGGCCAGGAAGCATCATAGAAACCGGAGAGATTTTACTGGAAACCACATCTTTTTTTGCCACTTTTCGGATCGTTTTCGGATCGAACGGATTTTGTGATACATAATAGAAATTGGCATCCTGGTTCACCTCGCGGCCAACGATCGACTGTCCGTCTTTCATCTGGAACGAGATCGATGCATATTGATCAGACACCGCTTTGTCCGGTTCGATGATCGCTTCGAGCATGTCTTTTACCGAGAAGCGGGTTCCCAGCTGGGTCAGCTCAGGACCAACGTCGGCACCTTCACCCTGGATTGTGTGGCAGCGGCTGCAAAGCACGGCAGAGAAAATCTGCTTGCCGCGTTCGAAATCACGGTTGTTAAGACTGTCTTTCACGAGTTCAACAGCTTGGTCCACTTTCCATCCGCGGCCCGGGCCTTTCGGTGTGTAGAGCTTCACAAGGTCGTTACCGGTTCCTGTAAGTAATTCAGAACCAGATAACTTATTGTAGTAGGCTACTTTGTCGCTCGGTACGTTTTTCAATGCAAGCTGACGAGCTTTGTCAATAAAGCCGATGTAGCTGCGCCCGCCCTGGTAGCTGAATGCTTTGTGGAACCATTTGAAATACTCTTCGCGTGAGGCTGGTGTCCAACCGGTTTTAGCACTGCTCAACATAATCGCGTAGAACGTTTGCTGTTGTGGCGGCATTTTTTCCAGCAAGCCAGCCAAGTCAAGACCGTATTGCGGGTTGCGCAGGATCAGGTCGGCCGAAGCAGTGACCATTTCGTTATCCTTGTCGTCGAACTTCTCGTTTTTCGCGATCAATGCAAGGGTTTTCTCAACCGCTTTCGGAGCTTCGATGGTTACCAGTATTTTGGCTAAGAATCTGTTTTGCAATGCATTAGAAGACGGATATTTTGGGTTCAAATACGCAATCAATGCAGCTTTCGTAGCAGCGTCAGGCTGACCTGTGCGGTACAGGATCACTTCCACCGCACGCAAGAGCGCTTGCTTGTTCAGATCGTCGAGCTTCGCGTAATCGATGGTAGTCAGTTTTTTCAAAAGGGGCCCTCCTACTTTTGTCGAGTCGCCCTGACGACCCAATGCAATGGCCGCATAGATAATCGACTGAGGATCTTTTTCTGCGTAAACTCTGCTTTCCCATTGGCTAACCGGCTGGTGTTCAATCGCCAAGCGGCCGGCGTAACGCAGGAAGCGATCCGGACTTTTCAGCAGTGGCCAGGCCTGGTCTACCGCTTTTGGATCTTTCTTCACATGGTACTCTTCAATAGCGGTGCGTTGCTTGTGCTCGGGGGTAATTACCGGCGTAGCTGCATTCGATCCTGGCGCAATGTTTTTATAATCACCATAATATACGCGATAAAGGTCGGACTCGAGACGACGTCCGCCGGTCAAAAAGTACAACGCGCCGTCGGGGCCGATCGCACCGTCGGTCAGCGGAAGCGGTGCTCCCGAGAGGAATTCCTCATGATCGGCAGTATAAGTAGAGCCATTTGGTTTCAGGTGCAAGCCGTGGACGATACCAAAGCTCCAGTCGAATGCGAGCAATGTGTTTTTGTACTTCGCGGGGAATCGTGCGTCTTTCAGGTAAATAAGGTTGGTTGGTGATCCCTGTCCGATGTTCATCACGGGCGAAAGGAAATCAGCAAATGCGGGCGACGTGTTGGCAGAACCTGTTCTCCAACCAAACTCACCGCCGCTCACCGCATGGCAAACGCGCGTAGGACGATACCATGGTGTTCCGAAATCCCATTCCATATCCGAATCATAGGCAAAAAGATCACCTGCTTCGTTGAATGCGATATCGTACGGATTACGGAAACCGGCTGTGTACAGCTCCCAGTTTTTGCCTTCCGGATCGGTATGGGCGATCCATCCTCCCGGTGCATTACGGTCGGTTGCGTGACCGCGGGGGTCTTTAATGAAGGGGAAAAGGTTATCGTTTTTCCAGTTAGGCATCAGACGGTAGATGTCCATTTGCGGAAGATCGGTGAAGTTGCCGGCTACCACGAAAAGAGACTTTTGATCCGGTGCCATCACAATACTGTGCGGCCCATGCTCGCCCTCACCTTTCAGCGGCTTGATGAGCGTGATCTTGTCGTACTGATCGTTATTGTCGGTATCCTGCAAACGGTACAAGCCGCTGCCTTTCGGGAAGCGGGCGTTCGACCGGTTGTTGATCATCACATAAAGGCTATTGAATGCGTAGAGCAAACCGTGGGCATAACCCATCGCTACTTTCGCGGTGTCTCCTTCTATTTTCAGTGCTTCAACTTGAGGCTTGTCGGTAGAGCCGATAGCCGGCAGTATCAGGCGGTACAGCCCGCCGTATTGATCGGAAGTAATCATTCTTCCCTTATTGTCGAACGTCATGGATACCCACGAGCCGTTCTTTTCTTCCGAAACACTATATAAATGATCGGCCTTGAAGCCTTCCGGTAGTTTCAGTTTGTCGACCTTTGAGCCGGGAGGACGGTGTTTGGCAGTTCGGTTACTTAGCATCACTCCACAAAAGACCCCTACGGCGAGCAGTACCGCGAGCGTCATCGGAAGTTTTAACCATTGTTTTTTTGTGTACATTTTACAGCTCAGCGTTTAAGTAAATATGATTGATAAAAAAGGATGAAGCGTTGGGTACCTGTTCGGAATATGCCCTGGCGGGCGCTTGCCTGACCAGATTTGTTTCGTCTTAAATAAAGCAAACTAAAACTTTAAATAATCTGATATTGCAATATTAGATTGAAACATCCACGCTACTATCCTGTTCTGTGGGGTATCAGGCTGATAAGTATGTTTATAATGAAAAAAGTGCAGCGAGCTCTCGCTTGCTGCACTTTTTTATCCTTTTGCATCCATCAGAAATGCGGTGTCAATGCAGCTTCAACAGCAGGAAGACCGTAGTAGTCGTCCAGTACTGTGAATGCATTCGGCGGAGGTACGGCGCCTTTCGGGAAATAGTAAGCCGCAGGATTGGCCTTCACTTTCGCACCATATGCTCCGATGATCTCTTTCACACGACCTGTGCGGGTAAGGTCAAACCAGCGCTTGTTCTCGAATGCGAGTTCGACGCGTCTTTCCTTGAAAATCGCTTCACGCATGTCTGCTTGCGAAGCGGCCTTGGTTGCGGCGAGTCCTGCACGCGCGCGCACCTGATTGAGGTACACTGCTGCGTCGGCAGGTTTGCCGCCCTCGTTCAATGCTTCGGCCAGGAAGAGCAACACTTCCGCGAAGCGATATACCGGCCAGTTCTGGCCTGTATTTTGATGAATCGCGTGCGGGCGTGCGTACTTTTTAATGTAAGGATAGGTCTTGTTCTCCACTGCCGACCCGCTCAGTGTCACATATCCGATCGAGATATCCTTGCGTTTGTCGCCGGCTTCATAGGCGGCGATCAGGTCGGGAGTCGGTATGTTGTTACTTTCCTGAGATGTCTGCTGTGGGTTGGCTGTTCCGGTAATCGGAGCGATTTCGGCAGCAGTGATCGGCGATGGAATGAAACGGTAAATCTGGTTACCATTATATCCTGCCGATCCTTCCATGTACTGGATCTCAAAAAGTGATTCCTTATTGTTTTTGTTCGAACTCGTGAAAGAAAAAGCTTCGTTGTAATCAGGCATCAATGCATAACGCCCGCTGGTAACGATTTCCTTCAACAACGTTTCCGCCTGTGCCCATTTCTTTTGGGTAATGTAAAGGTTGGCGAGCAGCATTCTGGCAGTGCCGGAAGTGACGCGTCCTGCTTCCTGCGTCGACTTGTCGTACAGGCCGGCGATGGCATCCTTTGCATCCTTTTCGATCTGATCATAAATCTGTTCCGTGGTAGCCAGCGGCTGCGGCGCATCATCGCGGCCGGTAGCGGGCACCAGGTGAAGAGGCACTTTACCAAACAAGCGTACGAGGTCGAAGTATGCGAATGCGCGAAGGAATTGCGCCTGTCCTTTCAGGTTCGCTTTCGATTTTTCGTCAAAACTCACGCCGTCAATCAATGCGAGGATCTGATTGGCACGGGCGATAATGCGGTAATTCAGGCGGTACTGCACTAGTACGTTGTCGTTGGCGGTAATGCCATTGGCAGTCGGTACAGCGAAGTCCGCGACGTTCTCGGTCGGGTCCACCGCACCGTAGAGCACATTCCGGGCGTAATAGGTGTTATCGGAATGCATTTCTTCCAAAACCCATGCGCGCTCGTTGTACATCTGGCGGAAAGGTTCGTAGGTGGCATTCACCGCCTGCTTGAAATCGCTTTCCGAGGTGAAAAAGTTATTGCTACTCAACGCGGTTTCAGGGTTCACCGTGAGAAACTTATCTCCGCATCGCGCCATCAGGCCCGTTGCCAGCACCCACGCCGCTATATATTTTGTTTTCATTTCTGTCGGAATTTAAATGAACTGTTTTACGAGTCAGGTTAGAAGTTCAGGTTCAGACCTAATGTCCAGGTACGTGGTACAGGGTAGTTAGAGAGATCCACACCCTGGCTCAGATTACCGCCGTCACCCTGTCCATCGCCTTGCGCGCTGGTTTCAGGGTTAGGTCCACCCCAGTATTTGGTAAAGACATAAACTTGCTGCACACTTGCATACAGCCTTGCCGACTTGAAGAATTTGTTAATACCTCCCAGATTGTAGCCCAATGTAATGTTCTTGATCGTGAAGTAGGAAGCATTTGCAAGGAAATGCGAGCTGTTCCAGTCGCGCTCAACACCAGTGAAGTTACCGCCATTGTTGGTCGCACCGTACATACCTTTACCCGGATTGATCACCTCGGTAGCTTCCGATACGCCGGTTACCGGGTTAATTGCATTCTTCACGCGGAAACGGTCTTTGGCTCCGGCGACCATGTTGAACACGCCATCGAGGTTGGCAGTGCTGTACAAGTGACGTACCCAAAGCTGGTTACCCTGTGAGCCGGATCCGGTGATCGAAAGGTCCCAACCGCCATAGCTGAAAGTGTTGGTGAGGCCGTAGGTGAATTTCGGGAATGGGCTGCCGATAATGGTACGGTCATCCGCATCGCCGCCGTTGGTGATTACCCCGTCGCCATTCACATCCTTGAACTTGATCGTACCAATCGCCGAGCGGCCTGGAATGATCGGGCTGCTGGCCAGTTCTTCCTTGCTCATGTAGAAGCCTTGTTTCACTAATCCGTAGAACTGACCGAACGGCTTGCCTACCTGCGTAATGTGGAATGAACCATATACGCGGTCGATGCCTGGTGCCAGTTCCATTACCTTGTTACGGTTGATTGAAATGTTCGCATTGGTAGTCCATTTCAGTTTGCCGACGAGGTTGCGGCTGGTCAATGAGACTTCATGTCCCCAAAATTTGATCTCACCAATGTTGTCATTGTAGTTAGAGAAACCCGACTCTTGAGGAATCTGAACGGCGTAAAGCAAATTTGTGGTACGCTTGGTGTAGAAATCGTAGATCAACTGGATGCGGTCGTTGAAAAGACCCACATCCAAACCGGCGTCGAACTGCTTGGTTGTTTCCCAACCGAGGTTGCTGTTGGATAGGGACGTTACCTGCGCACCAGTTGCCACTGTGCTTCCGAAAACTGCATTGGTAGTGTTGTTAACCAACGCATACTGGGTATAGTTACCGATGTTGTTGTTACCGATCACCCCGTAGCTGGCACGTGCTTTGGCAAATGAAACTTTCGGAATGGACTGCATGAAGTTTTCGTCCGAAATAACCCAGCCCACAGATGCCGAAGGGAAAGTACCCCAGCGGTTGTCGGAACCAAAACGGGAAGAACCGTCCGCACGGACAGCGGCAGTGAAGAGGTATTTACCCTTATAGTTGTAGGTCAAACGTGAAATGTATGACATCAATGCCCATTCGTTAGCACCGTTGAATGTGTTCGAGCCGGAAATACCATTCACATTGAAGCTGCCACCGCGGTCGATGTTGATCGCGCCCTGGATTGTTGGAAGGCGGTCATCGGTGTAGGTGTTGGCAGTGATACGGTCGAACTCCTGACGGAAGCGTTGCTGTGTGAAACCACCCAGAATTTCAAAATTGTGCTTGTCGTTGAAACTGTGGGTATAAGTGGCAAGGTTCTCGTTCAGCCAGGAAAAGTTCTGGTAGTTCTGTCGGATCGATACCGCGGTGGTCGGAACCGGTGTGTTGATTGCGCTTGTAGCCGTCGACGGGTTAAAGAAGAAGAACTTGTTTGATTCCTGCTCCACATTCAGCGTCGATTTCAGGGTAAGGCCTTTAATCGGGTTGTATTGAACGTAAGCATTACCGAGCAACTTGTTGATCTTGGTTTCATTGGTCAACTCTTTCGCTGCACGCACCCAGTTTGGATAGTCGAAGATATTACCCGTGCCTTGGGGGAAGTTGTTGTATTTGGTCAGTTCGCCGTTGGCATCGTAAATCGGCATGACCGGCCAGGTGTGCAATGCATTGAAAAGCACGCCGGTACCGCGGTCACCATCCGTTCTTGGAGTGTTATCGTAAACAAACTGCGGTGCCAGGTTGAAACCGATTTTTACTTTGCTCGAAATGTCGTATTCCGTGTTCATACGGAGCGAATAGCGCTTGTAATTGTTGTTTAGCACTACACCTTTCTGGTTGAATACCCCCGCCACGAGCGATGTACGCATATTCTCTTTGTTGGAACTTACGGTGAGGTTGTAGCTCTGAATAGGCGCAGTGCGGAGCAATGCGTCGTACCAGTCATTGTTTTTTCCCGCATATTCCGACGGGTTCTCAAACGCTTTTGGTACGGGTTTGAGCTCGTCCTCGTACATTTCTTTCTTAAATTGGGCAAACTCCTGGGCATTCAGCATTTTCACACGGCCTCTCATCGGTACTTTCTGAATACCCGCGTAGGCATTGAAGCTCACGGCCATCTTGCCGGGAGTACCTCTTTTGGTCGTGATAAGCACCACGCCATTTGCCGCGCGCGAACCGTAAAGCGACGTCGATGCAGCATCTTTCAGAATGGTAATGTCTTCGATTTCATCCGGGTTCATCTGGCCGATGGTACCGGTGATCGGGAAACCGTCTATCACATAAAGCGGGTCGCTACCGGCTGTAACCGATACCTGGCCGCGGATACGTACCGCCATCCCCTGGCCCGGCTTACCGGTGGTTTGGTTGATCTGCACACCGGCAAGACGTCCTTGTAGTTTTTGAGTAACTTGCGATACCGGAATATCTTTAAGTTCTTCACTTTTAACGGTTTGTACCGCACCAGTAATTTCTTTTTTCAACTGGCTACCGTAACCCACTACCACGACTTCGGTAAGTGCTTTGGCGTCAGTGGCGAGTTTAATGTCCATCGTCGAGGCAGCCCCCAGGGGAACTTCCTGGGTGAGAAAACCGACGGAAGAGAATATGAGGACGCCGCCTCTGTCGGGGACATTGATGGAGTATACCCCGTCCGCGTCGGACACCGTACCAATGGTGGTGCCTTTAAGTACCACGCTCACACCCGGCAGTTTTTCGC
>DATMSL010000610.1:0-7885 GCA_035565435.1 Dyadobacter sp.
TTGCTAAATTCGGAGTGACCACCAAAAGTGGGGATGAACCAACCTGCCACGGAATGGGGTCGTCAGCGGCACCATATTTTCCAGCTAAGCTGCGTGCAGGTAATAGCATGGTGTAAATAGCGGGCTCCTGTGACTGGCACGGGAGCCCGCTGCATGATTAATAGCCTTGGTTTTGTTCCAGGCTTGGATTACGGTCACGTTGCACATCTGGGACCGGCCACCAGTAGTCGCGGGCCGGATTGAAGGTGCGGGTCATGATTGTTTTGTTATCGTGGGTCAGTATCGGGGCATTGAGCACCTTTTCGGCCAATTTCCAGCGACGGATATCATTGTAGTAAAAACCTTCCTGCGCCAGTTCGATCCGGCGTTCCAGGCGGATGATTTCGCGCAGGTCGGCCTGCGTTTTACCTTCGGCCACTTTGGGCATGCCCGCACGTGTACGGATCTGATCGAGCACCGCATAAACCGACGCGTCGGGCCCGGCCGCTTCATTCTGTGCCTCTGCGTACATCAGCAGCACATCTGCGAAGCGTATTACCATATAGTTGATCTCCGAGCGGTCACCCTGGATGTTATTGCTGTTAGGCTCCTTATCATAAACGGTGTATTTCTTGGTCCCGTAACCCGTCACGACGAATTGCGAAGGCGTTACCAGCTCTCCCTGGAATGTGTCGCCAGGGTACACGATGGTCTGGTACATCCGCGGGTCGCGGTTTTCGTAAGGCTTGGCAGCATTGTACAATGGTGAAGCGGTGTGCGGCAGCCCGTCTTTCATCAGGTAAGCGTCGATCAGGTCGCGTAGTGGGGCATTGGTATTGTATTGCCGGCCGATCAGGTCGAACGAGCTGCCTTGCTGCGGGGTAATGAACTGGACATCGAACACCGATTCGACGCTGTTATCGTTTTGCGGCAGGAAGAGCTTCCGGTAATCGGGGAACAATGCATAGCCTGTTCCGGCCAAGTCCATAACCGCCTTCGCCGCTTCGGCGGCCGTTTTCCATTTGGCTTTGTCACCGGTTGTGTTGATCAGCGGGCTTGCCTCAAACAATAGGACGCGGGCCTTTAGCGCCAGTGCCGCCCCTTTCGTCGCACGCCCGATATCAGTAGCCACCGTGTATTTGACCGGTAATGTCGCCGCTGCGGCATCCAGGTCTTTAAGAACCTGCTGCACCACTTCGTCCCTTGTATTGCGTGGAAGCGATGCCTGCTCGTTCGGGTCCGGTTCTGTCAGAATGAGCGGCGCGCCCCCGAAGTACATTTCCAGATTGGTGTAGTAAAGAGCCCGAAGGAACATTGCTTCGGCTTTCATACGGTTTTTCAATGCATCGGCCATCTGCACGGCATCGATGCGTGCCAGTAAGGTGTTACAGCGCCCGATACCACGGTAGCTGTCGTCCCAGCGCGAGCCGACAATGCCCGAGTTCGTGGCCGTCTGCGTACCTGCGGCAATCACATTCCAGCCGCCCGAATTGTCGTAGTTGTAGGCATTGGGCGTGGCGGTTTCTTCCCATAATGGCGTGGCAACGCCTCCAAATGCGCCTGTCGCGCGCAACACGGCATAGCAGCCGTTGAGACCCATGATCGCATTCGATTCGGTGGTCCAGAATGTCTCCTGGGAATAGCGGTCATTGGGTTCGGTATCGAGGATGCTGTCGCCGCAACCGGTCATCAGCAGGCCGCCCAGTGCGATGCAAATTATATTTTTCAAGGTTTTCATAGGCATATCAGAATGAAGCGCTCAGACCAAAACTCAGTGTTTTCAATAGCGGGTAATCGTACAGGGTATCCTGCTTGATGTTCCGTTCCGGGTCGGAGTCTTTGTACTTCGAGAATGTGAAAAAGTTTTGAAGGTTAACAAACAGGTTCAGCTTGTTGATTTTCGCTTTTCCCAGCATTTGCTCAGGAAAAGCGTAACTCAGTTGAACGTTCTGCACGCGCAAGTAAGACGCATCGCGCAGCCAGAACGTGGAGTTCTGATAGTTCTCTGAAGCACCCTGCGGCGTAGTCAGGATGGGCAGGCGCGCACCGGTGTTTTCCGGGGTCCAGGCGTCGGTAGCCCATTCTTTGGTCAGGCCTGCGCCGTTGTTGACAGGATAGGCCAGGTTTGCGGTCGGATAAATGCTGATTCCCTGAACGCCTTGCAGGAAAGTATTCAGGCTGAGTCGTTTGTACGACAGATTAATCATAAAGCTGTAATTCCATTTCGGGATCGAAGAGCCGGTCACGATGCGGTCGTCGCCGTTGATTTTGCCATCGTTATTAATGTCCTTGTATTTCAGATAACCTGGCTTGACGGCGCTGCTTACGGTAGCACTGTTTTTGATTTCCTCCTGGTTCTGGTAAATGCCGTCGGCATGTAAAATGTAGTAGGCGTCGATAGGAGCCCCTTCTTTAAGGATCCGGCGGCCCGAGATCACGGTTTCGCCCTTCAGATCTTTAACCTCATTCTTTACGTAGCTCAGTCCGCCCCGCAGTTCGTAACGGAATTCGTTGAAGCGGTTGCGGTGGCTCAGCGAGAGTTCAAACCCTGAGTTGTTCACTGCCCCGATGTTCCGCGATGGCCCTTCGAGCGCGCCCACCTGCGAGGGAATGGCTACCTGGCGCAGAATACCCGTGGTTTTTCTGGAAAAAATATCGAACTCCATGCCCAGCTTCCCGGACCACGCTTCCAGGTCGATGCCGGCATTGTAGTTGGTGGTTGTCTCCCATGAAATGGCAGGGTCGTTATAGGCCGTGGTGGCGGCACCCGGCTGGATCACATTGCCGAAAGAATAGTCGCTGCCGAGGGCCACCACATTCAGGTAGCTGTACAATGGCACCGACTGGTTTCCGAGCTTACCGTATGAAGCCCGCAATTTGAGCAGATTGATGAATTTCAGATCAAAAAATCCTTCTTGGTCGATCCTCCATCCGGCAGACAGTCCCGGAAAAAGCCCCCAGCGTTCGCCTCTCGCAAAGCGCGACGAGCCGTCGTACCGCAGTACAGCTTCCAACAAATATTTTTCTCTGAACGCATAGTTGACCCTTCCGAAATAGGATGCCAGCCTGTCGCGTGTGACGGCACCGGTCACGGCCGGGTTTAGCGAACCTGCATTGATATCGGTCAAACTGTTACCGGGCGTGCTCTCGATGTTGGCGCTGAACTTGCCCCGGTCGAAATCGTTGTGGCTCTGCCCGATCATTGCCGAGATGAAATGGTCCTTGCCCAGTGTGTGGTCCCATGAAAGGGTCTGGTAGATCGTCAGGTTCAGATTGCTCGCGCTGGCATTGTAGGCAAACGGGTTGCCGTAGGTCATCGGGGCAAGCGTAAGCGGCTCGTAGGTATTTACCCTCGAATTAAACCTTCTTTCCAGGCTGTCGAGTTTGTCGAAGCCAAAATTGATGCTGTATTTCAGGTTATAGGGCAGCTGGTAATCCGCAAAAAGTTTGGTAAAAATGCGCTGCACACCATAGGTACGCTGGCCTTCCTTGACAAGCTTCATCGGGTTTTCGATCGAGTTTCGCCCGGGCGTTCTGAAAACCACATTACCATACCGGCCGTCCTGCACGTAAGGCGTGAAAATGGGCAGTACGCGCATCAGCGAGCCAAAATACGACGAGGTACCGTCGACCGGCTCTTCCGAGGTCCGGTAGTTGCCGATCAGGTTGGCGCCGATCCGCAGGTTTTTGGTGACTTTCGCCGAAAGGTTCAGGTCGAGCGAATAGCGGTCGGCCTTGTCGTTATCGATGAGTACGCCTTTCTGGTTCATGTAACCCAATGCTACGCTGTATAAAAGTTTGTCGCTGCCGCCCGAAAACTGTAAATGGTGCTGGTTTAGCTTTCCGTTACGCATCACCCGGTCGAACCAGTTGATGTTGGGGTAGGCGTAGGGATTCGTTGCGATACCCTTCTGATATTGGTCAATTTGGGCGTCGGAATAGTCTACGACCGTTTTACCTTCGTTCCGCAATGCCTGGTTTTTGAGCTGCATATACTGAATGGGGTCCCAAACGACGTCGGGCATGCGGGTAGGGCTCTGAAAGCCGTAGGAGAAATTGTAATTGATCTGCGTCTTGCCTTCCTTACCCGTTTTCGTCGTGATCAGGATCACGCCGTTGGCTGCGCGGGAGCCGTAAATGGCCGCCGAAGCATCTTTGAGGACGGTAATGGTCTCGATGTCGTTGGGGTTCACAGCATTCATATCGTATTCCATCCCGTTCACGAGAACGAGCGGGTTGCTGTTATTGGTCGTTCCCACGCCCCGGATGCGGATCGTCGCATTGTCGGCACCGGGTTTGGAGCCGGTCTGGTTGACCCACAGTCCGGAAACCCCGTGCAAGGCCTGGCTAGTGTTCGTCACGGGCGTATTTTCCTTAGTTTTCATGTCGAGGGTGGATAATGCGCCCGTCAGGTTTACTTTCTTCTGGGTGCCGTAGCCCACCACGACTACCTCGTTCAATGCCTGGTTATTCTCTTTCAGTACCACATCCAAAACCGACCGATCGTTGACGGGGACTTCCTGGGTATCGTAACCAATGAATGAGAAGATCAGTGTTCCCGAACCGGCGGGAATGTTCAGCGAATAATTTCCCTCGGCATTCGTGGAGGTCCCCGTTGTCGAACCTTTTAGAACCACATTTGCCCCCGGGATGGGCTCGCCCGCATTGCCCGTTACTTTCCCCGAAACCGTGAAAACGGCAGCCGAAAGGTCCGACCGGATGTCGCGGTGCGCGTCCAGCGACACCGTGTCCATCCGGATACGCATGCGCCGGTAGAGCAGGATGTGCCTCCCGGAGATCTTGTAGCCGATATCGGTGTTGCGGAAAATCTCATCCAGCGCACGGGGCACCGTAGCGCCTTTGATGTGGACATTGACCTTTTCCAAAACATTCACGCGGTTGTGATTGTAAAAAAAGCGGTACTGGCTTTGCTCTTCCACTTGTTTCAGCAGTTCCCGGATCGGCGCGCCGTTTTTGAGAATGGATATCTGCGATTGCACGATTCCCGGACCGGCCTGGATCTGGAAGAACGTAGCTAAAAACAGGATGATTGAAGTCACCATGAACAGGCGTAACGGGTTTGGTAGGACGTTGTATCCCGGTAATATTGGGCAATACAAGCCCTGCTCGCTCGGGTGTCGAGTTTTTTTCATACTTTCAAAGGTTTTTGATAAAACAACGCATGATAGCGCTTGCCACTCCCGGCATCGCTTCTAACGCCAGGAGTGTTCGCAGCACTTCCGGCGTTTTTTATGGGATCGTCAGTTCGTCATAGGTGGGTTCGGGTTAGCTTCGTCTGTACAGATACTTCCATTGACAAAAACTTCATTTCCCCTGATCCGGTAGGTCACATTGTGGGAAAGTGCAAGCAGGTTCAGGATTTCGGCCAGGGGTTCGTGTTCGAAATCGGCGGTAAAGAGGCAGGAAAGGTTCTGCCGGTTGGCGATGTGTATCTTCACCTGGAATCGGTTTTCAAGCCGCGAGACGACTTCGGTAAACGGTACCGCGTCGAAAGTCAGGCTTTGCTTCTCCCGGCCGGCCAGGTCCAACGCCCGGAGCTCCTGCATGTTTTCGATGTGTGTTACGGTCATGGTTTTTGCTTCGCGGGAGTATACAGCGCGCTCGCGGGGCGCGAGGACTACCCGGTCCGGCTCAGAGGGCTGTTTTTTTTCAACCAACACCTTCCCTTTCACCAGCGTCGCCTCTACGGTCTTATCCGCGGGATAGGATTTTACATTGAAAGTGGTTCCCAACACCTTGATCCGCAGATCGGTCGTGTGGACGATGAATGGCCGCGTAGCATCGTGGGTTACGTCGAAAAACGCCTCGCCGTCGAGGTAAACATCCCTGGATGCGCCGGAAAATTGTTTGGCATATTTAAACGTGCTCCCCGCTTTGACCCACACGGAGGAACTGTCGGGCAGGACGATGCGGGCCAGCTGGTCCTTGCCGGTCGAAATAGTCGCGAAATCGTCTCCATTCACCCGGTGTTGCTTCCACCAGATGCTGCCGGCAAGCAGCAAAGCAAGGAATATTGCGGCGGCCATCCTCGTCCAGTGAATGATCTTTGTCTTTTCCGGCGTAGCTTCGGGCGGTATGCCGGCTACCTGAGTGAAGTTTGGCAATGTCGAACGGATATCGTCTGCCACACGACCGGCCTCTTCCGGGTCGTTTTCCAGTTCCATTTCAATATCCCGCTCCCTGGGGCCGAAGGAGTGGTACCAGGCGTCCAGCTCGGCGCGTTCGTCGTCCGAGCAGGTCCCGTTCTTTTGTTTTTCCAGTAAAAATGCAAGTCGTTGCCAGTTCACCTTATGCCTTGTTTATTTCAAGACAAAGTTGAAGCCCGAATATACTAGATAGAGCGAAAAAAAATTCAGGCGTTGCGGTAATGTTCGATCCGCTCCCGGATGCGCTTCAATGCGTTGCTGATCTGGTTCCGGACGGTTTGGGGGGATAATGCAAGATGTTCGGCGATCTGAACGCCCGACATTTGCTGCTCACGGCTCAGCAGGTAAATCTTGCGCATTTGCTCGGGCATGCAGGATACTTCCCGTTCGATCAGCAATGCGAGCTCTTCGAAACTCATTGAATGTGCGTCGGGTTCTTCATGGCACTGCGTCTCGTACGCGTAGGCGATCATATGTCTCTGGTCGGTGAGCCGTGCATGGAATATGTTGAATACCCGGTTTTTGACGGCGGCTTGCAGGTAGCCGGATACAGAAACCGGCATCGTAAGCCCTTCCCGTTTAGTCCAGATCGTTATGAAAACATCCTGCACGCAGTCCTTTGCGTCGTCCGCATTTTCAAGACGCGCATAGGCCTTCACGTAGAGCCGCTGCCAGTAACGCTCAAACAACTCGGCAAAGGCCGGTAAACTGCCTTCGCTGACGATCATTCCGAAAATCTGGCTGTCCGAGGCGTTTTTCACGATTGTCGACCGACTACAAAAGATGCTTTGATTACAAAATTAAAAGCGGAACGACAAAATTTCCACGCGGGCCGGTTAATTCCCGATTTATTTAATATTAGGATAACACTTTTCCCTATTGCAGATACTGGCCCCGGCAGGCACCGGATTATGCCATTCAAACGGGAGCTTGGTGGAGAATTCGGAGCTACTGACCACGGATCAAGCAGAATTCTTGGGGGGAATTAAGCATAAAGTTTGGTAAGCCTGAATAGGAAGAGCGGAATATCCCTAACACCTCTGGACGATGACCTAAATGCCTTGATTTTCACATTGAAGGACCCCGCCGAAGCATTGGTGCTTCTGTTATAAAAGAAGTTTAGAATGTCCAGATAGTGCGTTTGGATAGACTGAGGTGGCTGAAAAGCAGGACACATTTTTGCACAACATGATGCAAAATGAAAGACCAGAAAATGGTAAAGAATCGTCGGAGTTACGATGCTGAGTTCAAGCAAGAAGTGATCAGAATGCTCGTTTCGGGCAGAAGTGCCAGGGAAACTTCGGAGGCTTTTGGAATTGCCGAGAAGCGGTCCGCTGCCGCGGGTTCTTTATCGTTGGAGAAGAATGGCAACGAAAAAGACAAAATCGAATAGCAGCGAAAGTGGCAACGATAAAGCAGCAAAGCTAGCTGCGGAAGTTGCTAAGCTCCGTGCTGAAAATGAGCGCCTGAAAACCGACCGTGAGATCTTAAAAGGCATTAGGTCTACCATATAACTTCTCACGCGGCTACTTCTTTCAAGCGCTTCAAGGCCCTTTCTAGGTTTGCAATTTTCGTTTGTCTGTACTTTTCCTTGTACTCCTCGTAGTCGAACGGCGTGAAAGTTTGCTTATACCTTACCATTCGGTAATAAATGATGGCGATCTTTCTGGCTACCGCCACAATCGCATATTTATGCCCGCCCTTTGCCCTCATTCTTCTAAGGTCGCGAAATGCGACTC
>DATMSL010000611.1:0-2046 GCA_035565435.1 Dyadobacter sp.
TCAGATAAGATCAACAACGGAACATACTTTTCACTGCCCGAACTACTAAGATGCGGTGCACCGGCACAAACGGTCGGTAATGTTATTGCGAGCCTTCGCCGGGCAACGATTGAAGAATTATCTTCCTCACAGGATTGCCAGAATTCAGAGGCGCAAAATGGACAAAGAATTAAAATTTCCGAAGGATCAGCAATCAGGCTCGATGTCTCATACTACAAGAACATCGGGCGCATCGCATTCGACGCCTCGGCCTTCAATGATGATCTTGGCGCAATAGCCAACTGCCGAATCAGATTAAACGACACCGACGGCAAAACAATTGAGGTTATTAACTTCGCAAGTCAGGTACTCAAACCACAGACTTATTCAACGACGAAGAACCTGGCGAATCTAAAAGAAGTAGTGATCGTGTGCGGGCGAAGCGCGGGGAGCATCGGTGATATCACACTCATGAGATAAAATGGGGGCAAATCGAGACATTGTTTCTGAATAGTTTCAGAGACGATGGATCATGGAATGAGCGGATATTCATCGGAAGTGGAATCGGCGTTGCGGTTGCCATTGTCACATTTATCATTTCACTGATCTGGACATTTGTGAGAGGATGGAAATAGTTCCTGCAACTCTCTAAAAACAAAGCAAGTAACCTTCCCCACCCCGCGACTTATTAGGACGCTTTAACATAACCAAGCTCCTAATCCCATGAGCATAAAACTTTTACCGGCGCTCCTTCTCGCCGCCTCGGCTGGCGCATTCGCGCAGCAACAGGCCGCAAACCGCCCGACTGTCGTTGCCGGCTTTCCTGTGAATTATAGTGAAGACTCCGTCGGCACTTACACCCTGCCCGAGCTTTTGAAAACAGCCGATGGCAAACCGGTCACTACCGCCAAACAATGGACCGAGAAACGCCGACCCGAATTGCTGCGGCTGGTGGAAGAAAACCAGTTTGGCAAAATGCCGCCCAAACCGAAAGATCTCTCATTCCATGTATTCGATAAAGGCACGCCGGCTTTCAATGAAAAGGCCATTCGCAAGCAGGTGACGGTGTATTTCACGAAAGACACGTCGGATCACAAGATGGACCTGCTGATTTACCTTCCGGCAAAAGCTACTAAGCCTGTACCGCTGCTGGTGAACATTTCCTTTGCAGCCTACAACCAGATTATCGAGGACAATGGCTTGCGCGTGGGCGAGATATGGAATAAAGAGGGCAAAAAGGTCAAGGCCGATAAACCGACGCCTTTTGGAAAGCTGAATGTGGAGCAGTTTATAGACGCTGGCATTGGCTTCGCAACGGTCTATTACGGCGATATTGAGCCCGATTTCAAGGATGGACTGCCCTATGGCATACGCAAAACCTACCTGAAACCAGGCCAGTCGACGCCCGCTGCCGACGAATGGGGCGCGATCGCGGCCTGGGGCTGGGGACTCAGCCGCGCCATGGACTATTTCGAAACCGACAAGCAAATCGACAGCAAACGCATTGCATTGCAAGGCGCGTCGCGGCTTGGCAAAACGGTGCTTTGGGCGGGTATACATGATACGCGCTTCAAAATGGTGATCGCTAGTATTTCGGGCGAGGGCGGCGCTGCATTGGCCCGCAGGAACTATGGCGAAACGATCCGGCATATTTCGGACCCGTCTCGGTATTTGTACCAGTTCGCGCCCAACTACCGTGGCTGGGCCGACAAGGTAAATGACATGCCTATCGACGCGCAT
Organism: Dyadobacter sp.; assembly: GCA_035565435.1. Lineage (GTDB taxonomy): Bacteria > Bacteroidota > Bacteroidia > Cytophagales > Spirosomataceae > Dyadobacter. Next base: position 1,720 of record DATMSL010000611.1, read on the forward strand.
ATGCTGGTGGCACTCATGGCTCCGCGGCCGCTGCTGCTGCAAACCGGGAGCACGGACTATTGGTCGGACCCTCGGGGCGAGTTCCTATCGGCAGTTGCGGCGGCGCCTGTTTACCGGCTTTTCGGAGAGACCGCACCTTCGAATTCGGCCGTGATGCCTGCGGCCGGGGATACTTCTTTGCTCATGAGCCGCCTCGGATATTATATGCACGAGGGTGGGCATACGGTACTGCCGGAGGATTGGAAGTTGTTTGTGAGTTATATGCAGCAGTATTTGTAGGGAATTTTTAGAATGCCACGAAGGCACGAAGGATCACGAAACGTATTC
>DATMSL010000612.1:0-18568 GCA_035565435.1 Dyadobacter sp.
CCCAATACCAAATTATATTACGACACCAACGAAGTTGCCGAAATGGTAGGCTGCGAGCCTTCCGCCTTACGCTTTTGGGAAAAGAAATTCCCGCAACTCAACCCCAAACGCGATTCGCGCAACCGCAGGCGCTACACCGAGCGCGACATCGAGATCATCCGCAAGATCATGCACCAGCGCGATAAGCAGGGACGTACCATCAAGGGCACGCGCGAGCAGCTGCGCCGCAAGGAAGAAGCCCAGCTGCTGATCCAGCGTCTCATGCGGGTAAGGAAATTTTTGACGGATATTCAGGAAGTACTTTAAATGAAATATTTTTTTCCGGCCATACTCGCACTGGTGTGCGCTTCGCAGGCATTCGCGCAGCGGTTTCAGACCGCGCCGATCCGTAAACACATTGAGTACCTCGCTTCCGACGACCTCGAAGGCCGTGGAACGGCCAGCCTCGGGGAGGTACGCGCGGCCAATTACATTGCTGCCGCTTTCAGAGAAATCGGTTTGAAGCCCGCGGGGACAAAAGGGTATTTCCAGCCTTTTGAAGTGTCATTCGCGATTGATGGCGAGGCACATGATCTGACCGGCCGGAATGTGGCAGGTTTTCTGGACAACGGAGCTGCCAAAACCATTGTAATAGGCGCGCATTACGACCATTTAGGCAAGGGCTTTCAGGGAAGTTCGCTTTCGCCCGACAGTAAGAACAAAATCCATAACGGGGCCGACGACAATGCTTCCGGAACGGCGGGTGTGCTGGAACTGGCGCGGTTTTTCGCAGCTAACAATGTGAAAGAGAAGCATAACTACCTGTTTATCACATTTTCCGGCGAAGAGCTGGGATTGCTGGGTTCCAAGCATTATGCCGAAAAGCCGACGCTCCCGCTGAATACTTTCTCTGCCATGATCAATATGGATATGATTGGCCGGCTCGATGCGCAGAAAGGCATTATCGTATCGGGTTGGGGCACAAGTAAAGTTTGGGGAAAACTGATCCCGGACCTGGCCAAACGTCAGAACCTGAAATATACCGTTGACTCATCAGGGGTAGGGGCGTCGGATCATACTTCCTTCTACCTGAAAAATATTCCCGTGGTACAATTCTTCACCGGCGGCCACGGCGATTACCACAAAATATCCGATGATCCGGATAAGATTAATTATGAAGGCGAAGCCAGCATACTTACGCTGATTTCCGAATTGCTGGAAGGGCTGGATAGAGAAACGACCGAACCAGAGTTCCTCACCGCCGGTAACCCGCATTCCGGAAATACTACGAGCAATTTCAAGGTGACACTCGGCGTGATGCCCGATTACAGCTACACTGGCAAAGGATTGAAGATCGACGGCGTTTCCAAAGCGCGGCCAGCTGAAAAGGCAGGAATACTCGCCGGAGATATCATTACCAAGCTGGGCGGCGAGCCGATCGGCACTATCTACGATTACATGGAAATCCTCGGGAAACACGAAAAAGGGCAGACCGTGGATGCGGAGTTGCTGCGGGGCAGCGAAAGGAAGGTAGTTAGGGTGACGTTTTGAATGATGCTGTCATGTGTTGTCATGTGTTGTCATGTGTAGTCAAGTGTAGTCAAGTGTAGTCATGTGTGGTCATGTGTGGTCATGGGTGGTCACGGGTTGTTCGGTATTGTCAAGTGTTGTCAATTTTGATTGGAGGTCTCCTGACCTTTTGACTTACTGACTACTCTTGACAACTCCTGACTACTCCTGACCATTCTTGACTACTCTTGACAACTCCTGACCATTCCAGACTACACCAGCGCTCCCCGCTTACCCAGTTCAATCGCTTCCATCTGGCTGATCAGCCCTTCATGCAGGTTGAAACGGAGCAATGTGCGGAACTTGTGAAACCCTTCGCGCCCAGCTGCCCCGGGATTGATGTAGAGCATATTGTTCAAAGATTTGTCGCGGATCACCCGAAGGATGTGGGAATGGCCACAGACAAAAATATCCGGTGTATTCGACTTTAACGCCGGCATTACCTGCGGGTTATACCGCGGTGGCGCCCCGCCGATGTGTGTGATCCATACGCGAAAGCCTTCCACTTCGAAATGCAGGTTTTCATACGTGAGCGCGCGCACCTGAGGGGTATCGATATTCCCAAAAACGATACGGGTAGGCTTAAATGCCTGCAACTGGCTCACGATCTCCGTCGAGCCGATATCGCCTGCATGCCATATTTCGTCGCAATTGGCAAAATGATCGAAAACGCGTTCATCCAGGTAGCCGTGTGTGTCTGATATTACTCCGATACTTTTCATTTCAAGCTAAAACTATAACAACTAGAGGGCAAATATGGTCAATGAAATCCAGCTGGGGATAATTTAACAAAAAATTTATCGAATTAAAGTAACTTATATATACCAAAAAGAGTACTTTCACAGTTGTTATTCTTAATAAAAGTTAAATAATTCTCGATTCGATATAAAATCATGTTTTAACTATATTTTTAGTTGTAAACTTGATTTGCATTCTCTATAATTGCAAAAATGTAATACCTCAGTTACAAACCTCTACTCATATAACAACCAAAAAACTAGCCTTGAAAAAAATCCTACTTCTGTTATGGTTATGCCTTCCCATGCTCGCTGCGCACGCGCAGACCGGAGGGCGATTTACGTTAAAAGGAACCGTCACCGACACCTCCGGGACGATATTACCCGAAGCGACGATCATGTTGCTGCTGCCTAAGGATTCCTCGCTTGTCAACTTCGGAAGGACTGCTAAGGACGGCTCATTCGAAATGAAGAACCTCAAACGTACAACCTACATTTTTAAAGTGTCTTACGTGGGGTACGTGCCTTATCAGGAGATAATTGATCCTAAAAATCAGGAAGTTGTCGATATTGGTAAGGCCAAAATGAAAGTCCTGCAAAAAGAATTGTACGAGGTGGTGATCAAAACCGCCCGTGCCCCTTTGAGCATACGCGGAGATACTGTGGAGTTTGATGCAAGAGCATTTAAGGTACCGCCGGGCTCATCGGTTGAGGATCTTCTGCGCAAGCTTCCGGGCGTGCAGGTGGATGGCGACGGTAACATCCGCGCACAGGGCGAAGAGATCAAACGTGTAACGGTAGACGGTAAGCGTTTTTTTGGCGACGATCCGAAAATGGCCACCAAAAACCTCCCGGCTGAGGCTATCAACAAAGTGCAGGTTTTTAATGGTAAGACAGAGCAGGCCAAGGCAACAGGTGTGGACGACGGCAAGCGCGAGAAAACGATGAACCTGGAATTGAAGGACAGCCATAAAAAGGGCGGCTTCGGGAAGGCAATGGCGGAGGCCGGGACGGATTCGCGGGTAGGAGGAAAGATCAGCTACAACCGGTTCAATGACAAGCAGCAGTTTGCGTTACTTGGCTTCGGGAACAATACGAACCAATCCGGCGTGGCGCGGAACGACTACCAGGATTTTAAGGGCAGCCAATCGTTCAACTGGGATAACGGAGATTTTGGCTTTAACAGCGGGCGTTACTATGGCGGTGACGATATTGCGCTTTCACCTAACTGGGGTGGAGGGGGCTCGGATGGGTTTACCAAAAACTGGGCGGGCGGTTTGAACTACAACTACGACACCAAGAAGACGAAGGTCAGCACAAGCTATTTTTACAGCCAGACCGACTCCCGTGTCGGCGTGCAATCGAGAACACAAAACTTCCTTACGAACGATTCCTACCTCACCCGTGACGATAACATGACGAGGGGTTTCACAGGTAATCACCGTCCCGCGTTCCGTCTTGAAAAAGAGATTGATTCGCTCAATAGCATTGTATTGATAAGCAATTCGCGGATCAATATCGGGGATAGCAAATACGAAGCGATGCAAAGCTCGTCCCGCGCGGAGAATCAGCTGGTCAATACGGCGACGGTGAACAATGTGAGCGATTACAACTCGTTTGCGATGGCGAACCTGCTTATGTACCGGCACAAATCGGGTAAGAAGAAAGGGCGGAATTTTGCGGCGAGCCTTTCGTATAATATCAACAATGCCGATGAGGACAGACGACTGAACTCGGTCAACACCTTCTTACAGGATTCGGTCCGGAACAGCGTGATCAACCAGCTCAACAAAACCGAAAGCGATCGGGGTAACTTCAAGGGGAGTTTGTCATTCGTAGAACCGTTTGCTAAGAAATTTACCTGGGAAACATTCTATAATTACAGCTTGCGTAGGGATAAGGTCGATCGCGATGTTTTCGATCTCGAAGGAAATATCGAAAAAGTGAACCCTTTCCTGACACGCTATTATTCCAACGACTTTACTTACAACCGTTTGGGTACCAGCGTTCGTTACTCGAACAAGGGCCTTAATCTGTCGCTGGGCGTTGCAGGGGTGCAGTTTGACCTGAAGGGTAAATTTGCGACCGATCAGGCGATGGGCAATTTCACCCGGATCGACCGTAAGTTTTTCAGCCTTGTGCCGAACGTCGGTTTGAATTACGATCTGAAAAATAACCGCTATCTGTATGCAGAATATGGCCTGTCAGTGCGTGAGCCTTCCATTACCGATTTGCAGCCAATTGTCGACAATAGCAATCCGCTCTACGTGACCGAGGGTAATCCCGACTTGATTCCGGCCTCGACGCATAATTTCTATGGTGGTTATCAGATGTTTAACCCGGCTTCTTTCACAAGTTTTTACGGAAGTATCAACTATAATTATAATGTGAACCAGATCGTGTACAACCGCTCAGTGAACGAGGAAACGCTCGTGACGACGACCAAGCCGATGAACGTGTCGGGAAGTAATAACTACGGCGGCTATTTCGGCTTTGGTTTGCCGATCGTGAAGACGAAGTTGACCATTGGCGGTAACCTGGGCCTCAACTTCGCCAATAGCCTCGCCTATGTGAACGAAATCAAGAACGAGACGAACACGAAAGGTTATAACTTCGGAGGCCGCGTTGATTTTACGCCGGGCGACAATTTTACTTTGTACACCAACGCCAACTGGAGTATCAACGATACCAAGTATTCCATCAATACAAATCAGAACCAGACGTATGTGAATGCGAACTACAATGCGGATATGAATGTGAAGATGCCTAAAGAGATCTTTTTCAACGCCCGCCTGAACTACCGCAGTTATAAAAACGAACAGTTTGATTTTAACCAGAATCAGCCTATTTTGAACCTGTCGGTGTACAAGCTGATCCTGAAAAACAAGAAAGGGGAGATCCGCCTTACCGCTTACGACGTATTTAAGAAGAACCTTGGTATTTCGCAGTACGTCAGCCAGAACTTCTATACCGAGCGGCGCGTATCGACATTGTCGCGGTATTTCATGCTGACCTTTACGTATAATATGCGCGGGATGTCGGCTACTGTGAAACGTAACGGCGGTTTCTTCTAATCCATAACCCTATTGACAATGAAAGCAATCAAAGTATTGATATTGACGCTTCTCGCAGGCATACCGGCGGCAGCCCAGCAGGAAGGAGAGATTACCTACGAAAAAACCTATCGCTGGACCAAAATTTACTCCCGGCTGACTTTCCTGAGCAATGAAGAGAAGGACCGCATGAAACATACCTGGGGTAATGATGACGAGTACAAGGAGAAGATGACCCTGCTTTTCAATGAAAAGCAGACCTACTATTCCTATCAAAAGAAGGACGATAACGAAGGAGGATATTCCTGGAACAGAAGGGAATACAGGATTTACCGGGATTTTGATAAGGGTACTAAGACCGAGATCATGGATATGGTGGGGAAAATCCACGTCGTGGAGGATTCAATCAAGGCACCGAGCTGGAAGATTATGAACAAAATCAAAGAGGTGGCCGGGCACATGTGCATGATGGCGGTGACCGAGGACACGGTCAAAAGCCAGAAGATCACGGCCTGGTTTGCCAACGACATGCCTATGCCTGCCGGACCGGAACTGTACACCGGGCTGCCCGGGACGATCCTCGAACTGGAAATCAATGATGGAGATATTGTAGTAAGCGCGATTGAGATTAAAACAAGACCGATTGCGGCTGCGGAGATAGACCCTCCAAAAAAGCTGAAAGGGAAAAAAATCAATGGCAAGCAGTATACCGACATTGTGTCCGCACACATCCGCGATAGTATAAAAGCCCGTCGCGATCCGTTCTGGGCCCTTCCTCGCTAGAAATTTGATCAGGAAATAGGACTAAATGGATAAATATCCTGTAAAATGGAAGGATGTCACTACGACATTCTTCCATTTTTTGTACTTTTGCGTTTTGAAAGCACCCCGAGCGGCGACTTTTAGTGTCTGTGGCTCGATTATTGATAGCGATCAGTGTAGTTACCAAATGTTTTACTTAACAGTGTTTATCTATTTTTAACAACCCTAGACGATTATGAAACAAACGCTTTTAGCCGTTGCTATGCTCTTTGTACTGGGCTCATGTGCCAGCAAGAAAAAATTGCTCTCAGCACAGAAGCAAGCCAATGAGATCCAAATCCAACTGGACAAAGCAAGAGCCGACCTGAATGATTGTGACAGCAGAACTGCTGGCTTGAATAATGATTTGAAGGCAAAAAATGACGAACTGACCAGCAAAAATGCGAAATTGAAAGAGCTGGAAGAACAGGTTGAATTCCTTAAAAAGAACAACAACAACCTTCTTGATCGTATGTCGGACCTTTCGGTAATCTCGAAAGAAGGTTCGGAAAGCATCAAGAAGTCACTTGCGATGATGGATCAGCAAGGTACCCAGATCCGCGATCTGAACAGAAGCATCCAGCACAAAGATTCCTTGAACATGGCGCTGGTACTGAACCTGAAACGTTCATTGGCTGATGTAAGCGATGAGGACGTTCAGATCGAAGTTAAAAAAGGTGTGGTTTACGTTTCTCTTTCCGACAAAATGCTTTTCCGTTCGGGAAGCTCCGTTATCAACTCCGCAGCTGATAACGTGTTGGGCAAAGTGGCGAAAATCCTGAACGACTACAAAGAAATCGAAATCCTGATCGAAGGTCACACGGATAATGTACCTATCTCAACGGATAAAGTAGCTGACAACTGGGATCTTTCCGTATTGCGCGCTACCGCTGTTGCACGTACGCTGCAAAAGAAATACGGTGTTGAGCCGGTTCGTATGATCGCTGGTGGCCGTGGAGAATATCTCCCCAAAGTGGCTAACGATTCAGCGCCTAACCGCAGCCTGAACCGTCGTACGGAAATCATCATTACGCCGAAATTGGATCAGTTCTTCAACCTTTACACGCCAAATGCTGGTAAATAAGGTAAACTGATAAATTTTTCAGATGAGGGCCCGTCGGTAGTAAGACGGGCCCTTTTTCTTTTTATTCCAGGAACAATTTTCATAATATACACCCATATGACAGGAACTGTACCTACCAGAGCAACCATCGAGGCAGCGCACGCGCTCGTCAAACCTTATATTCATCACACTCCTGTTTTTACTTCACAATTCCTGAATGATCTGTCGGGCGCAGAATTGTATTTCAAATGCGAAAACCTGCAAAAGATCGGCGCGTTTAAGGCGAGGGGTGGGCTGAATGCGGTGCTTTCGCTGTCGGCCGAGCAGCTGGCAAACGGCGTCATTACGCATTCGTCGGGCAACCACGCGCAGGCGATCGCGTTCTCGGCGCAGAAAGTCGGGGCAAAGTGTTATATCGTGATGCCCGACAATTCACCGAAAGTAAAAATAGCGGCGGTGGAAGGCTATGGAGCAACCATCACTTTTTGCAAAAACACACCGGAGGACCGGCAACGGACGGTCGATGAGATAGTTGCACGAACGGGAGCTACTTTTATACACCCATTCAACAACTACGAGGTGATTACCGGGCAGGCTACTGCGGCCAAGGAGTTGATCGAGGATGTGGCCATGGCGCTGGACGCCATCGTCGCGCCGGTAGGAGGAGGGGGCCTGCTGAGCGGAACTGCGCTGTCGGCCAAATATTTTTCCCCGCACACGAAGGTATATGCAGGCGAGCCCGAGGGCGCAGCGGATGCCGTATTGTCTTTCAGAAGCGGCATGATCGAAAAGGCACCCTATGTGAACACCATTGCGGATGGCCTGCTCACGTACCTGGGCGATAAGACTTTCCCGATCATCAAGGCAGAGGTGACGGATATTTTTACGGTTTCCGACGAGGAGATCGTTCAGGCAATGCGCTATTTGTGGGAGCGGATGAAAATCGTGGTGGAGCCTTCCGGAGCGGTATCCACTGCCGCTGTTTTGAAAAACAAGGCCGTTTTTGGGGGTAGAAAGGTGGGTATCATTATTTCGGGTGGTAATGTAGACCTGGGGAAGCTGCCTTTTTGAAACGGTTTGAAATGAATAAATAAATGCCCCGATATGCGTATCCCGGGGCAGTGCCGTTATAGTAGGAAATTTAGGATGCGTGTTTATATTTGAAAATTGTTTACTCTTAAAATTGAAGTATGAAAAAGCTGATTTTTTGCTGTCTGGTACTACTAATGGGCGCTTGTAAGGACGACAAGAAAGACCCTGAGCCGGAAACGGATTATGCAACAAGCTTTGTAGGAGTTTATGAAACCACCACCGTGGAGGGAGGGATCACCAGCAATTATAAATGGGACATCACCACCGAAGCGAAAAACCAGTTGAACATCAAATACGCGAAAGCGACGAAGGTAACATTATCGGGTACGACCATCACGCTCACTCAGGAATATCCGCTGGTAGCGGTGAAAACCACAGCACAGGACAATTTCGAGGTGAATGAGAAAGTAAATGTGACCCAAAGCACGGGAGAGGCCCTGAATGTGCGGCTTAGCGGTCTCGGCAGCCGGATCGTGAATGGGAGCGGGGTGTCGCAAATTAACATTACCCTGAAATCGTCGGAGGCCAGCAGCGGTGCGCCGGACGAAGAAGTTTACCTGGAATTCAAAAAGAAATAGCGGCATTCTGAATGCAGCAAAAAGGCGGATGAGATCACTCACCCGCCTTTATTTTTTGAGGCATTTCGATTTGTTATTATAAGGATACTTCTTTGAAGTGCATTTGAAACTTGTCGAACAGGACAATCACCGGGAACGTAATGCCTACTACGAGGCAGGTGACGAGAAAGGCCATAAGCCAGATAATGAAGAGGGTCAACTTTGCTGCAACGATCATACCGTAAACGATTTTTTGAAAATGACCGCTTTGTTACGGCAATGGTTGCAAGGCTTTGCGGGTATTTTTCAAGCCGCAATTTACCGCCCGCAAATGCCGGTGAAGTCGCAAAATTTGCAGATTGAGAGATCGTCGGTTTTGCTGAACGGGACGTCCGGATCGAGCATTACGTTGAGGATATCCGTCAATATCACCTCCGATTTTTCGATGAATTCCTGCGGCGCCAGCTGCTCGGTAATTTCCAGCGGATTAGCAATGAGGTTTTTCGGATCACGGAACGAATAAAAGCCCGATTTGACAGCGTAGTCGCCGAAATTGTAGGTGGTACCACGTAGTTTCAGGCCGTTTTGTTCCTTCATCCGGCGGTACATCAGGTATTCATAAATCCAGAGCTGGCGTACGTAGCCCATTTTGCGGTCGGGATCAGAACGGATGACTTCTTCGCGGCCTACCGGATCGGCGAGCTTTTGCTTGCCCGTCAGTTCCACGCTGCCGGTTTTGTAGTCCATTACATACAAAGTACCGTCTTCCGCCAGTTCGATACGGTCGATCTTTCCGCCTACACGTACGGGTGTGTAGGCGCCTTGCAGCACGAGCTGGATGCGCGTGTGCAACGGCTGCTCGGCTGCGAGGATTTTTCTCCGGGGCTTTTGGGCCATGTGATGGCGAAGAAAGGTCAGGATCTGCTGCTCCCCGATCTGGTAGTAAATGCGATTTAGCCCCAGATCGGTCACATAGCCTTTGAAAAGCCGGTCGAACTCCTCACGGAGCACGGTTACGATCTGCTCTTCGGACGGGTCGTTGTCCATCAGGAAAAATTCGTGATCGAGACGTTCCAGGGATGCGTGCAGCCAGGTGCCGATTTTGTCCATGCCGAGCTCTTCCTCGACCTCCTCTTTCTCTTTTACCCCGGCAATATGTTTGAGATAAAACTGCATTGAGCAGCGGATAAACTCATTGAGGTGCGTCGGGTAAATGCCCTTGCCGTCGAGATAGGCGCGAATGGCGGCAATGAGGGCGTCGTCCTTATGCACCACTTCTTCCAGCTCCTGCTGCTGCTGTGTTTCGAAAACGACGGTTTTGTTCTCAATGCGGATCAGCGGGTTGTACTCTGCCAGTTCGTATTCGATTTGCCTGAGAAACCGGCTTTTCTCGCCTCCGCCCGGCGCGTCGTTGGTGCTCGTGTACAGGATATGTACTTCGGAAGCGCGTTGCAGCAGCCGATAGAAATGGTAAGACATCACCGCTTCCTGATGCTGGTGCGTAGGCAACCCCACGGCCTGTGCCGCGTCGAAGGGGATCAGCGAGTTTTGTCGCTTCGCCTGAGGGATAATGCCTTCATTGACGGATAATATAATGATCCGTTCGAAGTCCAGCGCGCGGGTCTCGAGCATTCCCATGATTTGCAGGTTGCTGATCGGCTCGCCGCTGAAAGGAATGCGCGTTTGCCGGATCAGCTCAAACATGAACGATTTCAACGTCCGTAAGGTAATCAGGTCCGCGCGCTCTTCGATCGTTTGTTCGAATTGTTTAAGTAGTGTGTAAAAAAGATAGAGGTATTCGGTTTCCAGCGCATTCTTGTAATCCTTGTAAACCTCCCGCAAAAGCTCGATCAGCTGGTAAAACGAGCGGATCACCTGTTGTGCATTGTTTTTCTGCCAATGCGTGAAAAGGATTTGGAATAATGGATGATCGTCGCCCAGTGCGATCAACTCTTCGGAGCTTAGGAATACCTGATTGCTTTCGGTGATCTCGCGGAGCGTTCGCTGGATGATCGTCTGCCCGTCTTCAAGCGGCGTGAGCGCGACATGCTCGTAATGCCGTACAAACGGGTGATTTAGAATCTTATCAATAGATTTATGCCCGAATTTCGGAATACGGATCATTTTGCCGCTCCGGGTCCGGAACTCCACCACATTTTGCTGTAATTCAAAAATGCCGTCCACCAATGTGTAGAGCAGCGAATTGCGCATCGAAAGGCCCATGGTGACATTCAGGTCACGCACTTCCTGGTCCAGCGAATATAACATGGGCAGGAGCAGGTTTTCATCGGCGAGGACGATGGCGGTGGCAATAGGAGCGTCGTCCGGATCGAAGCGCTTCATCTGCTGGTAAAGCTCCCCCGCGACTTTCGTTTGCAGGGTTGCATTGGGCACGCCGTAAATGGTAATGTGCTTTTCGGTCGAAAGCAGGTCGTCGCTGGTCCAGTTCCATTCCCCGAATTCCTTGCTCCGCTGGTACTCGCGGAGGCTCTTGCCGGCTTCCACCACCGTATTCTCCGACATATAGTAGCGGTCGGAGTCCCACAGCACCTCCGCTTTTTTGGCTTTGATCAAGGCGGTGACAATTGTCTGCTCCGAGGTGGTAAATGCATTGAAACCCGCAAAGTAGATCCGTTCGCCTTCCGGGCGGGCTTCCGTAAGGCTGCCGATGTCCTCGGCCAGCTCGCGGTAAGCCATTCCGCGATACGCTTTGCCTTTGGCGATCAGCCGCTGCCTGAACGACCGGTATACCTTATTGATATTCTCAAAAAGGGAGAAATACTGCTTGGAGCCTCCTTCTCCTTGCAGCGACTTGCCTTCCGGCAGGCTTTCCTGCCAGCGTGCGAGCGCGTGCGCTTCCGAGAGATATTCGAAGAGGAAATCGGTTTTGACGAGGTACTGGTCGATTTTGTCGAGATCGCTCAGCAATACCGACGCCCAGCCCATGAAGCGGTCGAACTGCACATCCGGGTCTATTTCCCGGAAAGTTTCGTATAAATCGAACAGCAGGTGTACGGGATCCTCGATTTCCAGGCTGCAAATGCTTTCCACAAAATCGTCGATGGCCATAATGCCCGGGCTCATCATCGCCTCGCTGGTTTCGCTTGCCAGCTCCTGCATGAGGAAAAACGCGGCCCGCCGCGTCGGAACCACTATTTGCACGTGGTCGAGGGAGGTATGGCTGGCCAGGATCCGTTTGGCGACGAGGTTCAGAAATGATGGCATCGGGAATGCGGATGTAAATGTCAGTGAATGCGATCGCCGCGCGGTGAAAGCGATTGCATGATTTCGGCTTCGGCATGGAGGAGTTCTTTCCAGCGCGCCCTTACTTTCTCGGTTGGGACGTAAGTTTCGGCCAGTTCGAGAAAAGTGCGGTAATGCCCGGCTTCGGAAATCATCAGTTCACGGTAGAACTTTTGCAGAGATTCGTCTTCCAGATTTTCCGAAAGCAGCTTGAAACGCTCGCAGCTCCGTGCTTCGATCAACCCGCAAATGAGCAGCCTGTCGAGAAACATTTTGTTAGCATCTCCTTTGGTAACGAGCTGCATGAGCTGGTTCACATACTCGTCTTTCCGTTGCCGGCCAAGCGGGATATTTCGTTTCTTCAACTCCTTCAAAACCCTTTGAAAATGCCCCCATTCTTCGGCTACGATGGGCGTGAGGGTTTCAACCAGTAATGCTTTGTCGGGATAATGCACAATGAGCGAAATGCAGCTGGAAGCAGCTTTTTGCTCGCAATAGGCGTGATCTATCAAAACATCGCCGATATGCATGGAGGCAATGTCGGTCCAGCGGGGATCGGTCGGAAGTTCCAGCCCGAGCGTTGTGAGTGATGTAGCCATATTGGTCAAAAGTTTGTTCAGCTAGTCGAACATCGGCCAATTGATCCCGAATGAAAATGATCTTGCAAGACCGAGGTAATCGGGCGTTACATAATACCCTTTCGGGAAAAGGCCGAAGTTGCCGCCCTGGTTAAGATAAGACATTTTAAAGAATAACCTCACCCGTTTGATCCGCACATTGGCAAAGCCGTCTACCACGACATTCTGGGCTAGCGTTGTGCTGTCTTGTAAGTGAAATTGTTGCGTAATAGGCATATAAGCGTCCGCTAAATACGACGACCGGTAACGTGCCGCGAGACCGAGCTGGATGTAAAGCACTTTGGCATACACAAAATCAAAAGTAACCTCGCCGCTTGCGAAAACCGTCGGGATGCGCATCACGTCCTTGTTGTCGTTCAGCGTAAGGTAACCCATGGTCGTGAAATTCCAGCGGTTGAGGTGAATGCCGGAATTGAAGCCGAGGCGCAACAGCCGGAAACCTGCATTAAGCTGCCGGGGTACGGCTGCGGTGTCATAGTAAATGTAGTCGTTGATCTGATGTATCTGCGCTTCGGGCACAAATTCGATTTTCTTCGTTTTCAGCACGAGCGATGCGAAGATGGTCTGGACCTTGGTAGGATCGAAATTGTTCCGCCAGTCAAAATGGTTGTTAAGATAGCGTTGTACCAGCAGGTCGGGCGCCGTTTGGATACTCTGGAACCCGGCTTTTCCCCAGCGGGTATTTAGTTCGCCTTTCAAGCGGTACTCCACGTTTTTGGCGAGGTTCAGATCGGCCTCGGCCGTCAGGTATTGCACAGAATCTTTCAGGTAATAACCTAGCCACGCGCCGATGATGTTATCGAATTTAAGCCCCGTACGGTAAGTCGCATAAGGATCGCCCGTTTCGTTCTTCGACTGCGCCCCGCCGCGCATCCCGTAAAACCGCTGCCGCACATAAGCGCGATAGTTGAAACTTTCGTAAAAACCTTTGATCCCGACTTTGTTATCCAGCAGCTTGTAGTAAATATCCTGACGGGTTTGCTCGGTGCTGAATTTGGAAGCAGGATAAATCCCTTTTTCAAGTCCGCGGTCTATTTGCAGATCGGTATAATGGTCGATGGTACTCTGCAAATCGGCCTGCTGGAAGAGTTGGAACCCGTTGAGCAACCGGTATTGCTGGTAAACGTGGAAAACGTGGCGCCGCTCCCAGGAGTTGGCATTGTCGCTGATTTTGGCGGCACCGTCGTACGAATATTTGTCAACTACCCCGTTTTCGACATTAGGTATTACACCGCCCTGTTCTGCCACTTTCATGTTCAAATGCCGGTAATGGGCAAGAATGAGATATTTCTTGTTTTTGGAAAAGAAACTGGTGTGCGCCAGAAAAGTCCAGTTCCGTCCGAGCAATGCCGCAGACGCAATGGAGTTGGCAAAACCATATACCTTGTTGGAAGTCAGACGCGTAGCGCGTATCCCAAAGTTGAACCGGGAATGCACACTCTGAGTGTAGGCAAAGGTACCGAGCGAGGTCTTTTTGGGGCCCGACATAAAATCCAGCTCGGTATGCTGCGATTTGGTATCCACATAAGCCACGTCTTCCTGTTTGATCGCATAGGCGTCGTACACCCGGAGGCCGAGCTGTGTACCGATATCTTCGCGAGGCTGGAAAAACAGGCTGCGTGTGGCCGTAACGTTATTGCCGAGGTCGACCAGCTTGCCCCAGGCCTTGTCCATCGGCATCCACCGGTGGAAGTTGGTCATGCCGGTATCCACGCGGTACCGTACCGAATCGCGGTTGTTGAGAATGTCGTGCTCGTAAAAATGGAGGGTCGAATGCGGGCCGTAGACGTTCTTGGTGCTGTCGTCGAGAATGGATTGTCCCCCGCCCCCGCGCGAACCGCCCCCCCCGCTGCCGCTGCCGCTTGGCATCCGGATATTGCCCGGAAGCTTCACCTGGCCGCTGGCTGTCGGGATGGTTAGGATGAAGCTGCATAAAACACACAGGAAGCTATATAAAACAATTCTCATAGAGGGAAACTCGTTCTGCCGTTTTTAAAACCGGTCGGTGGTCTGTGATGTGACCCATTGTGCGAAAGCCTGTTCGTCGTCCCCGAAATCCACGGAAACCGGAACGTACGCAAAGCGTTCTACACAGCCTTTTGCGACCACCAATGGTTTTAATTTGACCATATCCTTTTCAGTCGTGACCACAAAAGTATCGTTTTTTAGGTTCACAATGAGGTCTTCGACGTCACTTGGCGTGTAATTGTGATGATCCGGAAAAACCTTTTCATCTGTAACGCTGAATCGGGCAGCCAAATATGCGGCGAATGGCTGCGGATTTGCGATTCCGGCTGCCATTTTAACATTCTTTAACGCAACAGGCCCGCCTTCGTACGACTGCGGTACGTCGTAACGGGTCGTAGCAAAGAAAACCGGCACATCGGCGCGGGTATAGCGGCGGATCTTTTCAGCGATATGTTCTTTTTCCGAAACCGCGAGGCTTGCCGGGCATTTGGTGACGATCACGGCATCTGCCCGCCTTGCACCATGCCGCCTTTCGCGTAACCGTCCGGCAGGGAAGGGGTGGTCCTCGTAAAAGGGTCGGTTGTAATCGTTCAGCAGGATATTGACGTCCCGCTGGATGGCACGGTGCTGGAATGCGTCGTCAAGCAGCAGCAGTTTGTTTTCGGGGTAAATGTTAAGAATCTTGTCTGCACCCTCGACCCGTTTTTCACAAACGGCCACTATGACCTCGTTTTGAAATTTACTATAAAACTGAAAAGGCTCATCGCCGATTGTCGCGGCGGAAGAAGAGCTGTCTGCGAGCTTGAAACCTTTGGTTAGCCTGCCGTACCCGCGACTTAGTATGGCGGTCGGGACTTTGGGAGCAAAGTGCCGCGCAAGGTATTCGACGACCGGCGTTTTGCCTGTCCCGCCGACGGTTAGATTCCCTACCACTATTACTTTTTGTAGTACTTTTTCGGAGTGCAGTATGCCGTTGTCGAACAGAAAGTTACGTACATCTGTGACGGCGCCGTAGATCCACGAGAGGGGCAGCAATGCATTTTTTATCCAGGGCAGCTCTTTCATCCTGGTGCATAATTACGTAAATTTTGTCTAATATTGTGCCCCTTTTAAAATCTGACACCGCAAAATCATGCCGTTAAAAATTGTGTATAAGCCACATACGCTTCATTTTCGCAAGGGAGCGGGCACCTCTCGCGGGGTACTTACACAAAAAACATCCTGGATCGTCGTCGTTACCGACTCTGAGAAACCCGGGGTGGCCGGCTATGGCGAATGCGGACCGTTACCCGGCCTGAGCGTCGACGATATTCCGGATTTCGAGACGCAGCTGGCGGATGTATGCAGCATTTTCAACGAGCTCGACCTGGATGTATTTCCATTCAACCTGGGCATTATCCTCGAACAACTGATACCCGAAAATCTGCCTTCCATTCGGGCGGGTATCGAAATGGCTTTGCTGGATATTATGAACGGCGGGCAGCGACTGCTGTTCAAGAATGGTTTTTCAGGAAATGGCGAGGGTATTCTGATGAACGGGCTGATCTGGATGGGCTCCTACGAAAACATGCTCGCGCAGGTAGAAGAAAAGCTCTCGCAGGGTTTCACCACGCTTAAAATGAAAGTGGGAGCGATCGATTTCGGACAGGAATGCCGCATTCTCGAAGCCGTTCGCGCACGGTTTGACAAAAACACGATTACCCTGCGCGTCGATGCGAACGGGGCGTTTACAGCGGACAATGCGAAGGAACGACTTGAAAGGCTGGGCGCATTCGACCTGCATTCGATCGAGCAGCCTGTGAAGGCTGGCCAGCATGAATTGATGGCCGAACTCTGCGCGTCGTCGCCGGTACCCGTTGCTTTGGATGAAGAGCTGATCGGCATTCCTAACTACCGCGACAAGTTTGCATTGCTCAAAAAACTCGCGCCGCCTTTTGTTATCCTCAAACCAACACTGCTCGGCGGTTTCACTGCCACCAGCGAGTGGATCGAAATCGCAAACAGGCTGCATATCGGCTGGTGGATCACTTCCGCACTGGAATCCAACATTGGTCTCAATGCCATTGCGCAATACACCGCGTCATTCAACAATCCGCTACCGCAGGGATTGGGTACCGGCCAGCTTTATACCAACAACTTCGATTCTCCGCTGACGGTTGACAACGGCAATTTGTATTACCGGAAAGAGGTAGCCTGGGAATTACCAGGCCACGCCCTTGCGGAGCCAGTTTAAGGTTTCCGCCTCGGCAGTCCCCGGCCCCGGTATGAAATTGTATTCCCAGTTGGCTTGAGGCGGCAAACTCATCAGGATCGATTCGGTACGGCCATTGGTTTCCAGCCCGAACTTCGTCCCACGGTCCCACACCAGATTAAACTCCACATAACGGCCCCGGCGCAGGTATTGCCATTGTTTTTGTGCTTCGGTAAATGGCTTGTCCGCATATTTCTGCATGAGTGCCGTGTAAATAGGGGCAAAATGCTCACCTACCTCTTTTACAAACTCAAAAAGCTGTGTTTTGGACAAGCCCTGGCCATTGCCCGGCTCGTCCGGTCTGAGATAATCAAAGAAAATGCCTCCTATGCCCCGCGTTTCGTTCCGGTGCTGAATGAAGAAGTAGTCGTCGGCCCAGGTTTTGAACCTAGGGTAAAATTCCGGATGATGCTTGTCGCAGGCGGCTTTCAAAGCTTGGTGAAAGGCACGGGCGTCTTCTTCCACCACATAATGCGGCGTGAGGTCGATACCGCCACCAAACCAGCAAGTGCCATTGTCGAGCTCGAAATAGCGCACGTTCATGTGTATGATGGGCACGTGCGGGTTGCGCGGGTGCATCACGATGGATACGCCTGTGGCTGTAAACTGCGGGTTTGCGTCTTCGGGCAGGTTCATCTGCGCGCGCAGCCTGGGATGTACCTCGCCTTTTACACTCGAAAAATTGACGCCGCCCTTCTCGATCACTGCGCCGTTCTGGATCAGGCGCGTGCGGCCACCGCCGCCTGAATGGTGCTGCCATAGGTCTTCATGAAAAGTAGCGCCGCCATCTGTCGTTGCGATAGCTGTGCAAATGCGGTCTTGTAAGTCCTTGAAAAACGATTCTATATCTTCCACTTTCATAGTCGGGAGTCAATGCTGAGAGCGGCAAAAGTACGACAAATAGCGCTGCGGCGACATAAAAAAAGCAGGGCAAATCCGCCCTGCTTTTTCGATTCAATAAACATCTATCTAGTCATCAATGCGAAGGAAAGTGCCTGCCAGGTTGAATACCAGCTCCTTGTTGTTCGATAGCCGCACCTCCTGATCGGTTTTGTCCTTTTCCCAATCTGTAATAAATGCATCGGGATAATGCTCGTGTACATATTCGAGCACTTTCAGCGGGATCACCGTATCGGGCAACTTCTCTGTGCGGCGGCTTTCGATGCTGTAACAATCGCCTTTTTTATCAAATTCGAGTTTGACCTGATTATCCAGGATCACATCGTAACTGGTTTCCAGGTCGTCGCGGTCGCGTACCACCTGCGTGATGCGAGCATTGGGGAAATGGGCCTCGATATAATCCTGTGCATTGACCGGCAGCTTGGTTTCGTCAACTACCTTTTCGCTGTCGCAGGCCGTCGCCACAAATAGCAGAAGGGCCAGAAAAGAAGCCAGTTTTTTCATAATTGTTGTCAGTTAAATTGAGTGTTCGTTTTGTCTCTGACAACCCAGTTTTTAGTTTCCCCTATGCGAAAGCCTGTTATTTTTCCCTTTTCGGCGCTCCTTTCGGATTGAACCAGCCGCGGCGTGCGATCAGGACACGGTTATTAACCCGTTCCTCGTAGGTTTTATCGAAATAATCGTTGGTCATGATGTTAAGCTGATATTTGTAACTCC
>DATMSL010000613.1:0-1843 GCA_035565435.1 Dyadobacter sp.
AAATGCTAATTGATCTTAAATTTGCAGGATAGATATTGATTCATTCTTTTATCATTCCTGCATTTTGAAACTCTGGCAAAAGGAAAATACTGTCACTTCTGAAAAAATAGAGCGTTTCACTGTCGGCCGCGACCGCGAGATGGACTTGCATCTGGCCGAATTCGATGTGCTGGGCAATATCGCCCACGCCACCATGCTCGAAACCATCGGCCTCCTCACAGCCGACGATCTGGCCGCATTGAAAACCGAACTCAAAGCCATTTACGGGCAAATTCAGAAAGGCGAATTCGTTATCGAGGAAGGCATCGAGGATGTACACTCGCAAGTGGAGCTGCTGCTTACCCGCAAGCTCGGCGATACCGGCAAAAAAATCCATTCCGGCCGCTCGCGCAACGACCAGGTGCTGGTGGATATGAAGCTATATACACGTGCCCGGCTTTTCGAGGTCGTACAGGCTACCGAAAAGCTTTTCGACGTGCTGACCCGTAAATCGGAAGAACATAAAAATGACCTGCTCCCCGGCTACACGCATTTGCAGATCGCCATGCCGTCGTCGTTCGGGCTATGGTTTGGCGCCTACGCCGAAGGTCTTATCGATGATATTATCCAACTAAATGCTGCCTACCGCCTTGCCAACCGCAACCCGCTGGGCTCAGGGGCAGGTTATGGATCGTCGTTCCCGCTGAACCGCCAGCTAACCACTGAGCTACTGGGCTTCGAAGGCCTGCATCACAACGTCGTGTACGCGCAAATGAGCCGCGGGCGCACGGAACAAGCCGCATTGAGCGCCATTGCGTCGCTGGCCGCCACTGTTTCGAGGCTTGCCATGGACGTTTGCCTGTACAACAGCCAGAACTTCGGCTTCATCGTACTCCCCGACGACCTCACGACCGGCAGCAGCATTATGCCGCACAAGAAGAACCCGGACGTGGCCGAACTTCTCCGCGCCAAAACCAACCGCATGAAAGCATTGCCGATGGAGGTTACCATGGTACTGAGCAACCTGCCCTCAGGCTACCATCGCGACATGCAACTGCTGAAAGAAATCCTGATGCCTGCATTCGATGAGATCCTCGACTGCCTCGACATCGCCGCATTCATGCTGGAACATCTGAAAGTAAAACAAAACCTGCTCGATGATCCGAAATACGACCTGCTGTTCAGCGTGGAGCGGGTGAACGAACTTGTGATCGCCGGAGTACCTTTCCGCGATGCTTACAAGCAGGTTGGGGCCGAAATCGGCGACGGCACTTATACTGCGCCGCGCGAGCTGAAACACAGCCACGAGGGAAGTATTGGCAACTTGCAAACGGAGGCCATTCGTGCACGAATGGAGCGGGAGATTGGGGCGTTTGGGTATGATAAAATAACCACCGCTTTCGAAGCGCTACTAAAATAAAAATCATGCGAACCCGGTCCGCCATCGTTTGGATGCTGTGCTTCATGGGTTTCGGGCTGGTAGCGGCCGCCAACGGCCATGCCGGACCGGGTAACCTCAAAGTCATCTTCTTCCTCGACCCGGAATGCCCTGTTTCGAACGCCTACATGCGCGAGATCAAAAGTATTTGTTCGGATTATTCGAAAAAGGGTATAGCATTCGAAGCGGTATTCCCTGTCCCAACTGTCAAACGGGCAGATATCAAGCAGTTTTTAAGTAAATATCAGGCCACCATTCCCGGTTATCTGGATCCCGGTTTGAAAAAGGTAAAACAATGCCAGGCGACCGTCATGCCGGAAGCCGTTCTCGTCAATGCCAAAGGGGAAGTACTTTACCGGGGTGCGATCGACAACTGGTATTATGCTTTGGGAAAAAATAGAGCGAAGGCCACCGAATTATATTTAC
>DATMSL010000614.1:0-4939 GCA_035565435.1 Dyadobacter sp.
ATGGAAATGGGCTGGAAGAAAATCGTTAATAAATCACTCAAAAAAGCTTTCGAAGCACATTTCTTATGAGCACCGAGACAGTGGACGCCTTCCAGGCCCTGGCGGACCGGGGGCGGCGGGAAATATTGATGATGGTTGCCAAGGAAAAACGCTCAATCAATGCGATCGCGGAGAATTTCGATATCAGCCGACCGGCGGTTTCAAAACACATCAAAATCCTACAAAATGCGGGATTTATCAATATTGAAGAGAAAGGCAGAGAACGATATTGCGTGCTGAGCCAGGCCGGCTTCAGTGAGGTCCAGCAATGGATCAACATGTTCGAGGAATACTGGACGGCACAATTCAGAAGCCTGGAAAGTTACCTGGCCACCCATGCGCCTGCTCCTAAAAAATAGCCATCAATGTGCCGGTTTCTTCGGAGCCGGCGCGGAAGCATGGTATTTTTTCTGAACAATGGCGGCATACTTATCCATCAGTTCCAACACCTTTTCGCGGGATTTGGACCTTACGACCAGCCCCACATGGTGCGGTTCATTCATACGCCATACCACTTCCGGGTCGTTGAAAACCGCCAGGTCAGGCCACTCCTGGCGTGCCAACGAGATGATAATGCCAGAGTACTCTTTCCGCACAGGCGGCAGTTTGTAGTTTTCGCCCCTGGCCTCCGCGGTTTCCATCCGGGCCCATTCTTTCCAGAGGTTAATGCCGGACGACGCTTCTACCATCTCAGAAAGATGCGCGCCACCGACGCGCGACGATGTTTCGAGGAAATAATATTTACCGTCGTCATAGCAACGGATTACTTCTGTATGTGAAGCACTATGTTTCAGTCCGAATGCTTTCAGCAAATCCACGGCGAGGGTCTGCAATGCATGCTCCTCGGAAGAATCGAGCGGTACTGTAACCGAGCGGAATATACCACCGCCATGGGCCACATCGAAAGGTGGTGCAAGGTATTTGCTGTTCCATGAAAATATAACAATACCGTTGTACGATATCGAATCGACATGATAAACGTCGCCTGCCTTGTATTGTTCTACCAAATAAGCATGGCGCTTATCTCCCAGTTCGTGAATAGTATTCCAGAGCTCCTCCGCTGTGCTTAGTTTCTGAATGCCCAAAGCCGACGCCTCCGAACGCGGTTTGATCATCCACGGGCCGGGATATTTCTCAATAAAACGGTTGATCTCGTCATCATTAAAAAGCGCCGAAAACCCGGGAACAAGAATGCCCGATTCCAATGCTTTCGTGCGCATCGCGAGCTTGTCGCGAAAATAGCGACCGGTAGTCTGGCCCATGCCGGGAATCCGAAAATACTCGCGGATATGCGCCGCTTTCTCCACATCGAAATCGTCGAGCGCTACCACGCGGTCAATCGGGCGCGTGCGCATCACATACGCAAGGCCGGTGATGATCTCGTTCATGTTATAAGTGCCATCTTCGCCCTCCTCCACATAAAAAAACTCATCCACGGCATCCCTGACCCAAGGTTTATCTTCCAGTTTTTTTGCGGTGATCAAAAAAACCTTGTTACCAGCGTCTTTCAGCGCCCGCAAAAAATCGTTGCCTTTGAAATAGGTGGAAATGCAGAGAAAAGTCAGAGTTCGGGTCATAAAATGTGATTTGGTGGACGGTAGCGGCATTTACGAACGAGCCATGCCACAAAGCATATATTCTCAAATCTAGCAAAAAGAACCATTTTGGCAAGAAAAGGCCCCGTTAAATTTCCGTTATAACCAGGGCTTTGGAATTAACCCGCGAGTTTCGTCAGGTAAGCGATCAATAACTTCACGCCGTAGGCGGTTCCGGCACGGCCTGGTGCAAACTCGGTGTCTCCGAATGCCATTCCGGCAATGTCGAGATGTGCCCACGCCGGATGCCCGGCAGTAAATACTTCCAGAAACTTGGCCGCCACAATGGCGCCGGCCAGGGGTTTGCCATGATAGTTCTTTACATCCGCAATGTCGGAGTTGATCTCCTCTTTGTATTCGTCCCAAACCGGCAGTCGCCACAGGCGCTCGCCGGTTTCATCGGCTGCGTGAATGAGCTCTGCTGCGAGATGGTCGTTGGGCGTAAAAAGGCCCGCCGCTTCGTAACCAAGCGTCTGGATCACGCTTCCGGTAAGCGTTGCGAGGTCGATAAGCACATCCGGCTCATAATGTTTGACGGCATAATGCAGGCCATCGGCAAGAATCAGCCGGCCTTCTGCGTCGGTATCGATCACCTCAATCGTCTTCCCGGCATGAGAACCGATCACATCGCCGGGTTTCATGGCCGAACCGTCGACCGAGTTTTCAGTGGAGGGGATCACGCCGATAATGCGGACCGGCAATTTCAGCTGTGCCGCGAGCTCAATCGTGCCCAAAACAGCGGCTGCCCCACCCATATCGCTTTTCATCAAATGCATATTCGCCGACGGTTTGATCGAAATACCGCCGGTATCGAAGGTGACGCCTTTTCCAACAAGTGCGATCGTTTTAGTATAATGCGCAGGCTTATATTCCGAAATGATCATCACCGGCGGCTCGTCACTTCCCTTATTCACAGCCAGCAATGCGTGCATGCCCAGTTCTTCCAACTGCTTTTTCTCTAATATCTGAACCGAATAGCCATTCTCCTCGCCGGACTCCCGCGCCCATTCAGCCAGGGTAGCGGGCTTTTTATAGTTCGAAGGCGCGTTCATCAAATCCATGATTCGGATTTGTACCCGGGCCATTTTCAGCGCATTGTTCGCTGATTGCTCCACATCCAAACCTTCCGTCAAAATCGATAATGTGCCCGATTTGAAAAATTCACTCACCGCTTTCGGCTCCGTTTTGTAAAGTTGCAGGTCGTAACCGCCCAAAACAATGCCATTCACCGCATTCCCGATCCACTCAGTCCCACGTCCGCGTCCGTCGAGTAGAATGTGCGCGGGCCAGCGGTCTTTTCGTTTGAAAAAAAGCGAGCGGAAAATTTTGGTAACAGCCGGCAGCTTAGGTGCTTTTCCCAGCCCTAACCACAATTCTCTTGATGAATACCACCATATTTCCCCTTTCTCTGCTTTAAACATTTCCTGGTTAGCGGGCTCGGCCCCCTGTTCGAACGGGCGGACGATCAGCACGTCTTCGATAGGCTCCTGTATGATCTCTATTTGCATTGGACTCGAAATTCGGGTTAATAAAAAAAGCAAAGACAATATATGCCTTTGCTTTCAAAAATGGGTTATGCGGAAGTTAATCCAACCCGCCGCGACGGGTAGGCTTGCGCGGCTCAGGCCATGCGCCCGGTACGCCTTTGGCATCGAGGGGCAAAATGCTCTTGTCACGCGAGGTTTTGGCAGGATCTTCGCTCGCCTGATAGGCCAGAATTGCCGCCAGTATCGCATTGCTGCGAACGTCGTCGAATACGATCTTGTCGTAGGTGTCCCGGTTGGTATGCCACGTGTAGGTGCCGTACGACCAGTTCAATGAGCTCAGTGAAAATGCCGGAGCGCCCGCTGCTACGAATGAGGCGAAATCGGAACCGCCGGTTCCGGGAGCACCGGGAAATGAGGTTTGGATAGGCGTGCGGATCGGCTCGGGAACCTTGGAAAGCCAGCGGGTAAGATATTCATAAGCATTCAAAAAACCCTGACCAGACAGGTTCACAACCCTGCCCGTGCCATTGTCCTGATTGAAAACCGCCTGAATATTCTGCACGATCTCCGGATGGTCTTCCACAAATGCGCGCGAGCCATTCAGCCCCTGCTCTTCGCTTCCCCAATGCCCGACCAGGATCGTTCGTTTAGGATTAGGATATACCTTTTTGAGAATGCGCATGGCCTCCATCATCACAAGTGTACCGGTACCGTTGTCAGTGGCTCCGGTGCCGCCGTCCCAGGAGTCGAAATGCGCAGAGAGGATCACATATTCATTAGGCTTTTCAGTGCCTTTGATCTCCCCCACCGTGTTGAATGTCTGACTAACGCCGGTTTCTTTCGCATCGGCGCGTACGCTGATTTTCGGTGTATGCCCCGATTCCGCCAGGCGATACAGCAAGCCATAATCTTCGAGAGAAATATCCACTGTCGGAATGGTTTTGGTGTAAGCGCCGAAAATCTTATTGGCCCCAAAACCCTTTGACCAGTAAGACATCACCACGCCCGCCGCACCTGCTTTCTCCAATGCGAGCGGCAATGCGCGGGAAGTGTACCCGGTCTTTTTCAAACGGTTAGCCCATGCGTCGGTCTGCGCATCCCGATCCTTTTTCATTTTTTCAAACGATTCTTTCGTTGCAAACTCCTGCCAGTTGTAGTCGGGACGGCCGGTAGGCTGGTTCATGCTGATCAGTACAAACTTGCCTTTGACGGAGGGTAACCATTTCTGAAATGCCACGGAATCTACCACATCTGGCAGGATTACTACATCACCGGTTACCGTTTTGCCATTCGTGCCGGGGCTCCATGCGAGCTGCATTCCTTCGAGCGACTTCACGCGCGGCGCCACCATGTCGATGTGCGACACCCCGCGCTCCCAACCACGCCATTCTCCCCATTTTTCATTTTTTGCACTAATACCCCAACCTTTGTATTTAGCGACTGCCCAATCATGTGCCTGCTGCATTTGCGGTGAGCCTACGAGCCGGGGGCCGATCACGTCCATCAGTTCATGACCAAGCTTTTCCAGCTGCGAGTTTCCGGTAGCCTCCTTTACGATGTTTTCAACCACAGGGTCTTTCGTGACCGCGTCTTTACTTTGTGCAAAAACAAAACCGGCCTGACTCGAAAGACAAAGGGTCAGGAGCAAATAGATTTTTTTCATGGAATTGGTGGTTTAAGAAATATCGGTACCCAATGTAGGAAATCGCTATGACGCTTTCCGTACGCTCTTAAAAAATTCTAAATTGATATTTTAATTATATTATTCCAGCGCCAGCCATAGATGGCACACTGGTTCACAGGCAGATATGTTAAACC
>DATMSL010000615.1:0-2240 GCA_035565435.1 Dyadobacter sp.
CCCAGGTAATGGTCACCAGCGCGAATGTAAAAACCACACTCAGCGTGTTGGTAACCACATTTTTGGGTATTTCAATACCTGCTTTTTTCAACCATTTATCGCGCAGGGAGGCTGCTACCTGGTAAAAACCATGCAATGCGCCCCAAATCACGTAGTTCCAGCTCGCGCCATGCCAGAGCCCGCTCACGAGGAACACGATAAACTGGTTGCGGTATTTCATCCACTCGCCTTTGCGGTTACCGCCCAATGGTATGTAGAGGTAGTCCTTAAACCACGAAGAAAGCGAAATGTGCCATCTGCCCCAGAACTCCGAAATCGACTTGGAAACATATGGCGTCCTGAAGTTGTCCATCAGCGTGAAACCCATCACACGAGCCGCACCAATGGCAATGTCCGAATACCCCGAAAAATCGCAGTAGATCTGGAATGCAAAGAAAATAGTAGCTACGATGAGCGTTAGCCCATTATGTTCCGCGGGATTTTGATAAGCTGCATCCACAAGCATCACGAGCCTGTCGGCAATCACCATTTTCTTGAAAAAGCCAAAGGCCATTTGCATCAGCCCTTCCTTTACCTGCTCAAAATCGTATTTAAAAAACGAGTGGTACTGGAACAGCATGTTCTGCGGCCGCTCAATAGGCCCGGCTACAAGCTGCGGATAGAACATCACATACAATGCGTAAATCCCGAAGTGACGCTCGGCCTTTTGGTTACCACGGTACACCTCGATGGTGTAGCTCATTGCCTGGAATGTGTGGAATGATAAACCGATAGGCAACAGCAACTTACCACTCCCGGTAGTCATCCACTCGGCAATCGGGCCGGGAACGATGCGCGTGAATGCGGGGAACATCGGCCTTAAATGCAGGTTACTGAGA
This sequence comes from Dyadobacter sp., assembly GCA_035565435.1. Classification (GTDB taxonomy): domain Bacteria; phylum Bacteroidota; class Bacteroidia; order Cytophagales; family Spirosomataceae; genus Dyadobacter. The sequence continues at coordinate 879 of DATMSL010000615.1, forward strand.
ATGGTATTCACCGAATCCTGCACGAAATCGTAATATTTAAAAAATGCGAGAATACCGATGTTGGAAATAAGGCTGATCACGAGCAGTAGCTTCCTCTGCTTCTGCTCCTGCGACTTTTCAATCCAGATCCCGGCAAAGTAGTCGATAACGATGGTTCCGAACAGGATCAGAATGAAAACCGGTTTGAAAACCATATAAAAATAACAGCTGGTGAGCAGCAAAAGCACCCAACGGCCGGTCCACGACAGGCTGAAATACGCCAGCGTGACTACAATAAAGAAAACTGCAAATTGAATCGAATGAAAATCCATCAGGTCAAATGTACTCCCGGTTGACTATTTCCTCTTTGATAATGAACAGGGGACGGTTTTTGGATTGAAAGAAAATCCGGAGCACATATTCTCCAATAATGCCCAGCGCCAGCAACTGCACCCCGCTGAACAGGATGATGACAAACAGCAGGGCCGCAAAACCCTCGATCACGTGGGCGAAAAACAACTTTTTAAGTACTACTGTCGCGAAATAGATCAACGAAATCACAATGGCTGTCATACCCACCCGGCTCATGAACTTGATCGGAAATTCACTGAAATTGAAAATCCCGTTGTAAGCCAGCCTGAAAAGCTGTTTGAAAGTATATTTGGATTCCCCCGCGATGCGCGCGTCGCGCTCGTACTCGTACCCGATCTGCTTGAAGCCGATCCAGGAACGCATTCCGCGGAGGTAGCGGCTTTCCTCGGGCATTTTATTCAAAACATCGACTACCCTTCGGCTGATCAATGCAAAATCACCACTATCGAGCGGAATATCGACATAGGAAATCGAACGAAGAATGCGATAGAACCAGTAGTAGCCCATCCGTTTGATAAAGCCCTCCTTTCGTTTCTTGCGGACAGCGTAAACGACGTCATTTCCTTCCTGCAGCAATTTGTAAAATTCCGGCAAAAGTTCCGGCGGGTCCTGCAAATCGCCATCAATCACAAAGAGCGCTTCCGTGCCTCGTGCCGCGGAAATGCCTGCCGTCAACGCTAGCTGGTGACCATGGTTGCGCGATAGAAAAACACCGTGATACCGCTCGTCCGTCAAAGCCACCTGCCTGATTTTGAGCGCAGTATCATCCTTACTCCCATCGTCGATCAAAACCACTTCAATAGCCAGCGGACTGGCGTCCATTAACGCGTTGATACGCTGTATCAGGAGCGGGAACGTCTCAGATTCATTATATAGCGGCGCGACGATTGAAATTTGAGGAGTTTTCAATATGCTGAGTTTTTCAATGACCAATAGAGGCAAAAATACACCTTTCGGTCTATTATCGAAACATTCTGTTATTTAAGGTATTGTCACTTTTCCAAGAACGCC
>DATMSL010000616.1:0-16246 GCA_035565435.1 Dyadobacter sp.
CGGTAAATGACGATCATTGAGAGGATCAGAAGAATCGACAATCCAAATTGAAAGACGACCAGCCCCTGCCGGAAATAGGTAGCATTAGGCTTGAACTTCAATGCACCTTTCAAAATCGTAACGGGGTTCAGCGACGACATGAACAATGCGGGATAACTGCCGGCAACCAGGCCGGTGATTAATGTCAACGTCAAGAGCAGCAACAGGAAGGCGGGGTCCAGAAAATCGAGAGAAAGCTGTTTTTCGGTCAGCGAATTGAAGCCCGGCAGCAACGCCAGCACAATCGCTATCGCAACGACCAGCGCAAGCAGCGTAATAAGTATTGACTCCCCCATAAACTGCCCGATCAGGCTTGTTTTATAAGCACCTACCACCTTCCTCAAACCAACTTCTTTCGCGCGTTTCACCGAGCGCGCGGTGGCGAGGTTCATGAAGTTGATGCAGGCGATGATCAGGATAAATATCGCCACGACCGTAAACATCCGCACATAGTCGATGCGTCCGCCGTTCTGCTTACCTGCCTCCCAGTTCGAATACAGGTACGATTTTCCGTAATTGATCAGAAACAAGTCTACGTTACTATCTTTGTTTTTGGTTTTGATATAATCCTTGATCTTCGCATTGACTTTGTCGATATCCGCATTTTTGGCCAGCAGCACCGCACAGCGCGGGCCATTGTTGCCCCATTCTTTTGCCCATGCTGCGCCTTTGAGCCACCGGTCGTAGCTCATCATGAAATCGAATTTCATGGACGAATACCGTGGGATCTCTTCCAGTACGCCGGTAACTACTACGTCGTCTTTGTTATCCACGCGCATAGCCTTTCCGATCGGATCCTGGCCCTTGAAATACTTATCGGCCAATTTTCGGGAAATTACAATACCGTCAGGACGCTTTAAAGCTGTACGGGCATCGCCTTGTTTGAGTTTAAACGAAAACATCGTCAGGAAATCCCCCTGCACGTAGCGACCCTTTTCATTGTCGTATACATTGCCGACCTTCAAAACCGGTGATTGCTCCCAGAGCACCTGGCTGGCCTTTTCGATCTCCGGAATGTCCTTTACGATATTCTCCGCCAGAATCCCGGGCGTAGCTGCGAAGGTATTGATCTCCCCGGAATAATGCTGGTTTTCCATCACCGAGTAAAGCCTGGCATCATTCTCATGAAACCGGTCCATTTTGATCTCGTCCTGTACCCACAGCATAATCAGCAAGCTGCAAGCCATTCCCAACGCCAGCCCGAGGATGTTAATCGAACTGAACATCTTGTTTTTCAGCAAATTCCGCCAGGCGATTTTCAGATAATTTCTAAGCATACCGTTTGTTCATTGGTGATGGAATAAATAGGATGTGTAATATGTTCTTGGATATATTTGATTGCTGTAAATACAAATGCTATGGAACTGGTCAGAAAAATAATTGTCCCCAAGACTGACTCATACCTGCTAACACTGCCAAAGGAAATGGTAGGAAAGCAAATTGAGGTGACCGCTGCCGAAGTTGGCCCCACGGTTCCGATTGATATTGATGCCAGAATGAAAAAAATCAACGATTCCCTATCCAACCTGAAAGTGGACCTGACCAACTGGAAATTTGATAGGAATGAAGCAAACAATTACGACTGACAGAATTGCTGTTGATACGAATATTCTTGTTTATCTCCATGAAGACACTCCAACGTTCAAGAGTGAAATTTCAAAAATGATTGTTCGGAATTTACCTGTGTTGTCGAGTCAGGTTATTTCCGAATATATCAATGTGCTGAACCGACTGCTCCGTGCTCCAAAAACACAAGTGATTGATCATTGCCTCACAGTTACCGAGGGTTGTAGCGTGATCGGAATGGATCATCAACTCATTGTAAGAGCTCGTGAACTGGTAGTTAAATATGACTTTCAAGTTTTTGATAGTATTGTCGTTTCGTCGGCATTACAAGCCGGATGTAACGTTCTCTATTCAGAAGATTTTCAACATCACATGGTTGTCGAAAATCAATTAACCATCATCAACCCTTACCTCGAATTCCAATAACTCATTCCGACTTCAACGACTTCACCGGGTTCATCAGCGCGGCCTTGATACTTTGAAAACTGACCGTAAGCAATGCGATCACGATTGCAAGCAAACCCGCGGCCGCAAACATCCACCAGGCCAGATCGACGTGGTAGGCGAAATCGCTGAGCCAGTGATTCATGCCCAACCAGGCGATCGGACTGCCGATAACGATGGCGATGATGATCAATTTGATAAATTCTTTGGATAACAGGGCCACAATATTTATCACACTCGCACCCAGCACTTTACGAACACCAATCTCCTTCGTGCGCCGCTCCGCAGTAAATGCCGACAACCCGAACAAACCAAGACAACCGATAATAATTGAAATGGTAGCAAAAGTGATGAATATCTCTCCTACCCGCTGTTCGCTGCGGTAGACGTTGTCGAAATCCTGGTCCATAAACTTGTAGTTGAAAGGCTGGCCGGGCGCCATTTTCTTCCACAATGCCTCTACCTGCTCCACCGTGCGTGGGGCATCGCCGCCTTTCATGCGAAACACCACCGAACCCGAGCTTTTGTAAAGAATCAAGCTCAATGCGCCGATATTCTTCCGCAGCGATTCGAAATGGAAGTTTTTCACCACGCCGATAATGGTGTAGTCGACGCGCTTCGTTAATGCCGCGTCTTCGTAACCGAATATCTTCTTGCCGATCGGATCGGCGTAGCCCAGCACTTTTGCCGCCGCCTCGTTGATGACAATGCCCGTGGAATCGGACGGGAACGCTTCTTCGAAAGCACGCCCGCTCGCCATTTGGAGCTCCATTGTTTTTACAAAATCATAGTCGACAGCCCATTTCTGCATGTTGATACCTTTATCCTGCTGCATTTGCCCAACGGGAAAAAAAGTATGGTCGGTGCGGGAAGAAGGTGTCGGAAGGAAACTGGTAACCGTAGCGCTTTCCATATTAGGAAGCTGCAATACCTGCTCTTTAAATGCTTTTACCTGATTATCCAATGCATAGGCATCGTTTACAATCAGCATCTGATCTTTGTTGAAACCCAGTTTTTTGGTTTGAATGTAGTTGAGCTGGCGGTAAATGACGCCCGTGCCGACGATGAGCATCACGGAAATCACAAATTGGAATACTACCAATGCATTGCGCAGGTAACCGCTGCCCTTGCCTTCCAGCTCGATCGTATTTTTCAGGACCTTCAGTGGCTGAAATGCCGACAGGAAAAATGCCGGATAGCTTCCGGCCAATACCCCAACTATTCCGCCCGTAAGCAGCAATACCGACCAAAACCACACATTCGTGACCGGGAACTGGATTTGCTTGCTTGCCAGATTGTTGAACAGCGGCAATGCGAGATATGCGATCAAAATCGCGAGGACGAGCGAAAAGAAGCTCAGCATCACCGACTCGGTCAGGAACTGGCTTACCAGCGACGACCGTTCCGAACCCAATGCTTTGCGTACTCCTACTTCCTTCGCCCGATTGGCCGAACGCGCCGTAGCGAGGTTCATGAAGTTGACGCAGGCAATGGAGAGCAGGAAGACCGCCACTACCCCAAAAATATACACGTATTGGATATTGCCGTTCGCATTAATCTCCGCGGTGCGATCCGAGTGCAAGTGGATCTCCGTAAGCGGCATTAATGTATAAACCAGGTAATTACCCGATTTTCGTACTTCATCAAGTGTCGACCCTAGAAAGGTTTTGATCCATTTGGAAGTATATTTCTGCAAAACAGTTTCAAAATTCGCCTCAAACTGCTTTGCGTCGACTCCCTCGCGAAAAAGAACGTAGGTGTTGAAATTATGGCTACCCCAAGCATTTTGCCTGCTTTCCTCGGTCGAGCTCATGGAGAGCAGCATATTCACATCACGCATGTGCGACTGGGCAGGAATGTCGCGCATAACACCGGTCACTGTATACGTAACACCGTTATCCACCGTCAACGCCTTGCCCATTGGGTTGGCGTCTCCGAAGTATTTTTTGGCATCCGTTTCCGAAATTACCACCGTTTGCGGATTCCGCAGCGCTGTATTAGGATCGCCTTGTAATAGGGGAACCGAGAAAACGTTAAAGAACGTCGAATCGACGTAGAATACGTGGTCTTCTTTCAGATTATCGGTCGCATCGGCGCGTCGCACGAGCTGGCTGCCGTTTTCACGCATCCGCACCACCTGTTCAATTTGCGGGTAATCCTTTTTTAATGTAAATGCCAATGGATCGGGCGCTACAGCGAGCGCCATATCGGCACCGCCGAAACGGATATCTGCATTGATCCGGTAAATACGGTCGGCGTTTGCGAATGAGCGGTCGTAGCTTAACTCATCCACCACATAAAGCGTAATGAGCAGGCAACTTGCCAGCCCAAGCGACAAACCGAATATGTTCAGAAACGTGTAAAACTTGTGTTTACGCAAGTTCCGCCAGGCAATTTTCAGATAGTTTTTCAGCATTATTTCAAGCTATTACATTTCCATGCCGTTTCCTGGCAGGCCCATTTCACTTTCAAAATTTTCGATGATCCGTTGCCGTTCTTTCTCCGATTTCTCGGCAGCATTCACAGTCTTTTCGTAGATATACTCGTCACCATCCTTCATGAACCGGTACTTGATGAACATCTCACCGGTTTCGGAATTGTAACGTACGTGTTTGGAGAAGTCTTTCGGATACTTCGAAGCAGGTTCTTTAATAAATCCTTTCCCTGACGACACCATTTCGGCATTCACCTCATTGGAAGAAAATGCCATTGTTTCCGGACCTTCATCGGATGCTCCATTATCCGACCATTCGCCAACCGAAGGTTTAGGAGCAGCAGGCGCTACCGGTGGTTTAGGCTTGCGTTTAGATGAATGCGACGCTACGGCCACCGATTCCTTGCAAACGCCTTTCGGAGCAGGCAATTCGAGGTTTCCCTCGGCTATCGAAGACAACACCTTGTCGCGCAGCCCCTCTCGCTCCTCCTGGCTCATACCTTCCACATCGAACGTCTTGTTGATGTCAACGTCTTTCCCATCCAGCGTTCCGGATACTTTAATCGACAGCTTTTTGCCATCGTCGTCGATGCTTCTGCTCAGGTAAGCCCTTTTCTGGGCAATGGCCAGCGTACTCACACCGGCCAACAGGATGGTTAGGATTTTTTTCATGGTTAGATTTGGCATATTGTTCAAACTAGCTGGCTGGACGTCCCCAGCCCTGGGCCCCACTCTGCATTCCGGAGGGCTCGCGCCCCGCATCAAATGTTCCTGCTATAAAGCCGCGCTAGTCGCCAATAGCCGGAGGAATTCTAAACATGTATTTTTTCAGTCACGATCTTGCCGTCGAACAGGTTCACTACCCGATGTGCAAAACCGGCATCGTAAGGCGAGTGCGTTACCATCAGGATCGTCGTTCCGGCACCGTTGAGCTGGCTCAGCAGGTTCATTACCTCTTCACCGTTTTTGGAATCAAGGTTACCTGTCGGCTCATCGGCCAGGATTGTCTTGGGAGTGGCTACTACGGCACGGGCTATGGCGGTACGCTGCTGCTGACCACCCGATAGCTGCTGCGGGAAGTGGTTGCGGCGGTGCATCATGTTCATGCGGGTGAGGGCAGCTTCCACTTTCTCCTTGCGTTCTGCAGGAGGCGTTTTAAGGTACAGCAATGGCAGCTCCACGTTTTCATATACCGTTAGCTCGTCGATCAGGTTAAAGCTCTGGAACACGAAACCGATGTTGCCCTTGCGGATCTGCGCGCGCTGGCGTTCCGACATCTTGGCCACCTCCGTGCCATAAAACTCGTAGGAACCTTCGCTTGGATTATCGAGCAACCCGAGAATGTTCAGCAAGGTCGATTTCCCGCAACCGGAAGGGCCCATGATGGCTACAAACTCGCCATCCTTAATTTCCAGGTCGATGCCGTTGAGGGCAGTTGTTTCTACTTCTTCCGTAGAAAACACCTTGTGCATGTTGTTAATCTTGATCATTGTTTTAAAGGCTTGGAGGAAAGGGAGGAAGGAGGAAGGGGAAAATGGTTATTATTGCCCTTATCTTTCATCAATCCTACTAGTTATGTCAAAAGTTGAAAAATTCGAAGATTTAAAGGTTTGGCAGGATGGGATCAACTTATCCATCCATGTTTATCAAACGCTTGGCGCCTGCCGCGATTTTAGTCTCAAAGATCAGATGTGCCGCGCTGCCGTGTCGGTTCCGTCTAACATTGCTGAGGGTTTCGAGCGTCATTCGAATAAAGAGTTTATACGTTTTTTATGAATTGCAAAGGGATCTTCCGGTGAACTGAGAACCCAAATTTATATCGCCATAGGAACGGGCTTGATAACCGAGGAAAAAGGAACAGAACTAATCTCCAAGAGCCGCCTCTTATCTGCGATGATCCAAAACCTAATCAAAACAAGAGAAACAAACTTCTAACCTCACCTACTATTCACTCACCGTTCTTCCCCTTCCTCCATCCTCCCATTCCTCCCTAACTAAAATTCCAACACCTCATTATCTCCAAAGTTCTCATACGAGCTGGTAATCACCTTCTCACCTGGCTGCAAGCCTTCGAGCACTTCGAAATATTCAGGGTTTTTGCGGCCCAAGGTGATCTTCCGTTTCGCGGCGCGTTTGCCACCGTCGGCTACTACGTACACCCAGTTTCCGCCTGTTTCGGAGAAGAAACCACCTACCGGCAGCAAGGTTGCCTGAGAAGGCTGGCCGAGTTGAAGACGGATTGGTGCTGATTGGCCTCTTTTAACCATCTCAGGCGCGCCATTGTCGAATTTCATATCTACCTCGAAACGTCCGCTCAGGATCTCCGGATATATCTTGATGATCTTCAAGCCGTAGTCTTTTCCGTTGAATTCCATGGAGCCCGTCAGCCCGACAAAAATCCGTGACAAATAGTGTTCATCCACGCTGACCCGCATTTTGAACCCATTCAAATCGTCGATCTGACCGATATTTTGTCCCTGGCTGATGTTGGAACCAACTTCGATATTCATAGAAGACAAAAGACCTGATACCGGCGCTTTCACCACGAGGTTGTCGAGCGTCTGGCGCCACAGGCTTACGTTTTTCTGCGTGCTGGCCAATGTACCTTCCAGTTGCGTAATCTGCATTTTAGCGTTTTCTTCCTGGTATTTCTGCGATTCGATCTCGATTTCGCGCTGTCTTACCAGCTTTTCGTAATCGCGTTTCGTCTTCAGGTAATCGGCCTCGGGAATCACTTTGTCTTTATACAGTTTCACATTCCGCTCGTGCGCATCTTTTGCCTGGTCGAGCTGGAAATCGAGGTCGCTTAATGTCTTTTGGAGTGTAAAACGCGCCACTTTCAAGTTCTGCCGCGTATTTTGAAGATCGTTTACCAATCGGCTGGCCTCTGTTTCCGATTGCAGGAAGCTCAATTTGAGGTTCTGGTTTTCTAGCCGGAGCAACACATCGCCCTGTTTCACCATATTACCGCCTTCAATGAGTTTTTCTGTTACATACCCACCCACGATCGCATCGAGCTGGATGGTTTTGAGGGGTTGGACCACCCCGGTTACCACGATAAACTCGTCGAATTTACCTTTCTGAACCGTTGATATCGTCAGTTTGTCCTGCTCCACATTCAGTTTGCTTCTTGTATCGGCAAAAAAGAACTGGTATACCAGGAAAGCCGCCAGCAAAACGCTACCGCCGATGATGCTGATACGTTTGGTGTTCCAGAATTTCTTGGGTTTTACTCGGTCCATTGTTGATCCTCCGGAAAATCCGTTGCTGGTGCTTGTCGAGTTAGGTGTCTTAACTTCCATTATATGCTAGTGATTGAGTTCGCTTTTGTATTTGGCTTTACTAATCCAATCACTATGCCAAAGAAGGCAATGCTATCTAAAATATTGAAAATCAATAGCATTCAAATTCACAACACCGCTAATATTGTTCGTTATCGGACAAATTTGTTCGGGCGCGGACAAGCCATTCAAGCGGCCTTTTTAAGGTAAAATAGTGACATTTTAGCTTGTTAGGAAATAATATTTCAAATTGCGTCCTTATCTTGACAAACAATTGCGTTAAGTCCCTATCCGGCAGTGTCAACCCGCCTGCGCACCACAAGAAATTACAGCCATGCTACTATCAGAAGCCAAAATCCTGATTATCGACGATGATGTTGACGTACTCAGTGCCGCCAAACTTTTACTGAAACGGCACGCCAAAACTGTCGACATTGAAAAGAATCCCCAAAAACTGCCATTCCTCGTTACCAACGGAGATTATAACCTGATCCTGCTCGACATGAACTTCACACGCGATGTGAACAGCGGGCGCGAAGGTTTCCATTGGCTCGACCGCATTCTCGACATCAATCCCGCCGCGAAAGTGATCATGATCACCGCTTACGGCGACATTGAAATGGCGATTCGTGCGATCAAGTCCGGTGCTATTGACTTTGTATTGAAACCGTGGGAAAACGATAAGCTGCTGGCGACCATCAGCACGGCGCTCGAAGGCGGCAAGGACAAAGTGGTGCCGGTACCCGAAGAAAAGAAAGATGACAATAAGAAAAACAACAAAACCGTCGGCGACACCATCGTAGCCACCAGCGAAAGCATGCGGCAGGTGCTGGTTACCGCCGAACGTGTAGCTTCAACCGATGCCAATGTGATTATCCTCGGCGAAAACGGTACCGGTAAAACGCAGCTGGCCAGGCACGTCCACCAGCATTCCAAACGCGCCGACAAGCCATTTGTGGCCGTCGACCTGGGTGCGATCAGCGAAACGCTTTTCGAAAGTGAGCTGTTCGGCCATGTGAAGGGTGCATTCACGGATGCGAAGGAAGACCGTGCCGGCCGTTTTGAAGAAGCCAAGGGTGGTACCATTTTCCTTGATGAGATCGGCAACCTCACATTGCCCTTGCAGGCCAAGCTGCTCACTGTTATCCAGGAGCGCAAAGTAACCCGCGTCGGCTCGAACAAACCCATCGCGCTCGACGTCCGCCTCATATGCGCGACCAATATGAATATCGAAAAGATGGTGACGGAGAAAACCTTCCGCCAGGATTTGCTCTACCGGATCAATACCATCGAACTCGAACTGCCGCCCCTGCGCGACAGGCCTGAGGATATCAGTGCGCTGGCCGACTATTACCTCAAACAATACGCTAAAAAGTATAACCGTCCCGTTAACGACATCAGCAATGCGTTGGTGAAGAAAATGCAGCAGTACAACTGGCCGGGTAACATCCGTGAGCTGCAACATGCCGTGGAGCGTGCGGTGATCCTTTCGCAGGAGAAAACCTTGCAACCTGATGACCTTTTCCTCAAAAGTTCGGCCGGGCAACCTGCCACCGCCACCGGTTTCGACCTGGAAGACATGGAAAAAACGATGATCATCAAAGCATTGAAACGCTTCAACGGAAACATCACTGACGCCGCCCGTGAGCTGGGACTCAGCCGCGCAGCACTTTACCGGAGGATGGAGAAATACGGTTTGTAATCCGTTTCAAACCGCACGGAAGGACAATTTTGGCATGTTTTTTGGGTTTAAATTCTATACAAAACTCAACTGCGTTCCAATTTTGTTCTTCCGATGACGAAATCACTTTCCATATTCATCCTTGCTTTCTTCGCCCATTTCGTATTTGCTCAAACCGGCAGCGTCAAGCCGGTACCACTCAAAAATGTCAAAACCACGCAAGGCTTCTGGCACGATCGGGTCGAGCTCGCACGGGCTATGACTGTCCCGCATGCTTTGCACCAATGTGAAGAAAGCGGTCGGTTCGATAACTTCGCGGTGGCCGGCGGGTTAAAAAAAGGAACGTTCAAAGGCGCCCGTTTCGATGATTCGGATGTTTTCAAAGTCGTGGAAGGCGCTTCTTACGTACTTCAAAACCAATATGATCCTAAACTGGACCATTACCTCGACTCGCTGATCACGCTCTTCGCTGCCGCACAGGAGCCGGACGGTTATCTTTACACGATCCGAACCATTAACAAGGACACCACCGGCTCTTACGACTGGATTGCTGGCCCTTACCGCTATTCATTTGAAAATGGCAGCCATGAGTTGTACAATGTCGGCCACTTGTATGAAGCCGCGGTGGCGCATTATGAAGCCACCGGCAAAAAGACTTTGCTGAATGTAGCCATCAAAAATGCCGACCATCTCGTCAAAACCATTGGTCCTAAACCTGGGCAACTAGTAGTAGTACCGGGACATGAGGAAACCGAACTTGCATTGATCCGCCTTTACCGTGTCACCGGCAAAAAAGAATACCTCGATCTTTCCAAATTCTTCATCGACATGCGCGGCCGCTCCGACAAGCGCACGCTTTTCCTCGACGAACATAAGCTCGGCCCTGCCTATTTCCAGGACCAGGTGCCTTTCGTGCGCCAGCGCGAGGCCGTCGGGCACGCCGTGCGCGCGCAATACCTGTACACGGGTGTAGCCGACCTGCTCACCCTCCGCCCTGATCCCAAAGACCAAACGGCCGTGAACGCGATCTGGAATGACGCAACGTATAAAAAACAATACATTACCGGCGGAATGGGCGCCCGGGAGGACGGCGAAGCATTCGACAAACCCTACATTTTGCCCAATGACAATGCCTACGCCGAAACCTGCGCTGCTATCGCAAATATGTTTTGGAACCATAAAATGTACTTGCTCACTGGCGAAGCCAAATACATGGACGTCTTCGAGCGCGTGCTTTATAATGGATTTCTGGGCGGAATGGGTGTGCAGGGCAACAGTTTCTTTTACGTAAACCCAATGTCGTCCGACGGCAAAAACGATTTCAATAAAGGCTCCGGCGCGGTGAGGCACGAGTGGTTCGGTACCGCGTGCTGCCCCACCAACGTCTCGCGCTTCCTGCCTTCCATGCCCGCATACATGTACGCAACGCAAGGTAATGCATTGGTGATCAACCTTTTTGGTGATACCAAAGCGAATATTATGCTTCCGAACACTCCAGTTCAGATTACCCAGCAGACGCAATATCCGTGGCAGGGAAATATCCGCATCCAGGTCGATCCTGAGAAAGGCGGTGCATTCCCGCTGCACATTCGCATTCCCGGCTGGGCGAACGGGCAGGCCATCCCGGGGGATTTGTATACCTATGAGGACAAGCTGGTCAAACCCGTTGTCTTGACCATTAATGGTAAAAAAACGGAAGTTGCCATTGAAAACGGCTACCTAAAATTGAACCGTACCTGGAAAAAGGGCGACGTGATCGAACTCGTGCTCGATATGCCGATACGCAAGGTAATTGCCAGCGAAAAGCTGAAAAGTAATCAGGGCAAGGTCGCGATCGAGCGCGGGCCGCTGCTTTACTGCGCGGAAGGGCATGATAATGGCGGAAAGGCGCTGGCAATCAAGATATCCGGAACGCAGGAATTTACACCTACTTACCAGAAAGAAATGCTCGGCGGGATTAACGTCCTCAAATCCAAAGAACAAAACATCACATTAATCCCCTACTACGCCTGGGCCAACCGCGGCGCAAATGAAATGACGATCTGGTTCGGGAGGCAGTAGGATTGATGGGTGACCAGGGGCCGTAAGGCCCCACGGTCGGCCGTCCAAAAATTACTCCCCCCTTTCCAGGTTCCGTTGAAATGCCTCCACATCCTTCAATTCCCCATCCATTACCAGGTTAATGTCGCTGTTGTTCAGTACTTCACTTCTAGATTTGATTTTACTTTTGAAATAGAATGTAAACGGCAGTTCCTTTCCTTTGGTAATCAGCTGTGCACCCGCTTTGATGACTTTCCCCAAACTCACTTCCAACGGTATTTCATAAACGTCCTTACTTTTGGATTTCACGTTGGTAATGCCCCGCACAGCCCCTTCTGCAAACCGCTTTTGTTTACCCAGATCCATGGCATATTTCGGGTCCTGAAATTCCAATGAAAATGGGTTCAGGTTGGTAACCTCGACCTTTACGACAATATCCGACTCTTTCAAACCCAGCTTTTTAAAATCATAGCCAGCCATTTTAACCACCGGCAGCCGGTAAAGCGGCAACCGCTTATCCATATCGAGCACGAGCGAATCCTTTCCTAAAAAGGGTTTTTCGAAATGCAGGATTGTTTTGAAATGATAATCGGCGCTATCCCGGCCCTTGGCTGCCTCTTCGTCACCCTCTACCCGCAGGTTGCGGATTTTCACCTTGGCAGGCAATGTCAGCAATGAGCTGTCGGCTGCATTCACTTCAAGAGGTTTGCTGTAATGATCCTCCACGATCGTCCGGTCATTCATTTTTACGACATAATTTATCGCTTTTAAATGCATCCCGATCGGAAGCGGATTGTGGACGAGTGTTTTGAGCTCCATTTTAATAGTACTATCTGTGATCTCGCCGATATGCGCTATGCTCATTTCCACGCGTGGCTTTAAGCCGGAAACCGGGTCGGGATCGCTCTTTCTGAAAAAATACCAGACCGCAAATGCTATCGCCGCGACCAGTACCAAAGTCAAAATCCATTTGAATACGCTTCTGCTGTTCATGGGTGTCGTTGGTTGATGTGAACGCCTGTTCAAAAAGCATTCCTGTCATTTTCACGCCTGCACCACACGTATATGTGTAGGAAACTCGTCATGCGCGGCCGAAACATTGTAAGCAAGCAAGTTTTCCGCTTTGGTATGGGTTTTTAAAGAACGGGCGGCAATCGAATGGTGAGTGCCATTCTTTTTCATCCAAACCACGACCATTAAAAACCAGTATTATGAAAGCGACAAAAAGTAAAACTGCTGCCAAACAAATCACCGAGACAGATAGCGAAAAGTTGAAAGAACTGTTTGTGGACGGCCTGAAAGACATCTACTGGGCTGAAAAACAACTTGCAAAGGCCCTGACCAAAATGTCAAAAAATGCAACTTCAGAAGAATTGAAGGCTGCATTCGAACAGCATACAACCGAAACCGAAGAACATGCCACAAGGCTCGAACAGGTTTTTGAAAGAATTGGGGAGAAAGCGCAAGCCAAGAAATGCGCAGCCATGGAAGGGCTCATCGAGGAAGCTAATGAAATCCTCGAAAACACCGACAAAGGCACCATGGTACGCGACTGCGGGCTGATTATGGCCGCTCAGAAAGTGGAACATTACGAAATAGCGTCCTATGGCACATTGCGCAACATCGCGCGCACGCTGGGCCACAGCGACGTAGCAGATCTATTGCAACAAACGCTTGACCAGGAAGGGGAAACCGACCATAAGCTCACCGAACTGGCAGAAGCCTATGTGAACGAGGAAGCAAGTGTAGAGTAAAGGCTTCTGCCTTTTATAAAGCAGAGAGGCGATCGGGATTCCCGACCGCCTCTTTTGCATTCAATATATACATCTACACCAGATTCAATTTACCATGATCCCCACCGTCGGGCGTGGAACCTGTGATTACCGCTTTGAGCATCGAGAAGAATACGACCATTTTGGAAGAAGTACTATCCCAATACGCGGCTTCTTGCGTGGTAACCCTCAGAACCGCCAGGTCTGGATCATCTTTCCCACCCGGAAACCACGCTTTCGACATCAGGTTCCACAGCTCTTCCTTGCGACGCTCGCTTTCTACGATCGACGCCGTACCCGATACGCTCAGGTAGGTATTACTTTTAGGGTCCGAGTAAATCAATGTCACCGGATCGCCGTGCCGGGCATTTCCATGCCGGGCATTTCCATGCGGGGCATTCCCATGCGGGGCATCTTTAACCAACTCCGTATGGCGGCTTGTGAAGAACCACACATTACCCTCCGCGTCGATGTCAAGCGTCGTCATCGGCCGCGACACGATCTTAACGTCTTCGATAGTCGTGTACATGCAGAACCGGATGTCTTCCGCAAGCGATTTTAGTTTTTTAATAGCCTGATTATCTTCAAAATCCTTTTCCATAACCGTTATTTTTAGATCTGCTGAAATTTTGGTTTGAATCCAAATCTGTAAAACAACCGTTCCAAGGATTTGCCTAAAATTCGAGGCGGTAGTTCAGGATCGGCAGCATACCTGTCTGGGTAATCAGCTTCACCCGGTCTTCCTTCTTGTTGTAGTACCGATCGAACGCATTCAACCGGTTGGTTACATTCTGAATATCAAGCGAGATCGTGGATGTCGTACGCTTTTTGTTTTTAGTATAACTCACCCGCAAGTCGGTGCGGAAGTAGGCAGGCAGTTGTTCCGAATAGCTCCGCGACCAATCCCGCTCTGTACGACCTTTCTCTCTTGATTTTTCGAGGTCAACCGGCGTTGTACGGTTGCCACCGGCTGCAAGGAGCTTGATATTCGCTGCAAAAATGTTGGTTTTATTCTTGCCAACCCGCCATTCCTTACCTGCGAGTAAATTCTGCACATATTTGCCGTTGAAGCGGCTGTCGCGCTCAATACCGTCACGACCTGTGTATTTGGATTGGTACAATGAAGTCGTGCTCATCAGGTAAATACCGGCAGTCAGCGATTTTTCGACAGTCAGCTCCAATCCATAGCTGCGCCCGGTGCCATCGCTCGTTAACGAATCACTTACGAAACCGCTGATCTCGTTCAACTGCGAATTATGCAGCAAATAGGGCGTCGTCGTATTCGCAGGGCCGATCGGGATATTGTAATGGTGCTGATAATACGTTTCCGCAAGCACCCGCCAGCTCGCCGACGGCCTGAACTCATATCCCGCCACCAGGTGTGCCGATTTGGTTAGTTTTAGGTTTTTGTTCAGCAGGTCCGTCTTATCATCCGACACCTTCACCTGGGCAAAATACGTCGATATAGACTCCGTTTTGCTGTGCAATCCGGCACCGAAACTCACAGTTGAGCGCGGCGCGACTGCCCATCTCACACCCACGCGAGGTTCGATCGAATACCGGTTGTTCAGCCCCAGCAACATGCCGTGCAAGCCTGCATTCAGTGTAACGGTAGGCGTTAAACGCGACTTCCATTGCGCATAGGCCTGAAACAACTGGGTATTCCCTTTCCGGTCCACATTGATTTCATAAGGGCCGTCTTCATTGTCCTTGTCATAGAGGTTGAAATCCAGGTGATTGATGATCACGCCCAACCGGACCGTGTTACGTGCATTGAGTTTGTAATTATATAAAGAGGAGAGCCTAAGTGCCTGGTTTACAAATTTCTGCTGGTAGGTAGCGTCGATATTTTTATCGTAAAAATCACCTGTCTGGCTCGTGGCCGAATAGGAAACGATGTTTTCCATGTAGGATTTACTGTTGATATAGCGGAGGTAATTCACTCCGACCATTCCGCGGTTGGACTTGAATGTTTCCTTCATGTCCTCGTCGTCGACTTTGGACGTGCTCATCCCCCCTAGCCCCCACACACTCACCACCACCTTGTCGTCGTAAGGAATATATACTTTAAAAGCGCCGTCCTGAAAATCGATCGAAGCATCGCCGTTAAGGTTAACGCCGATCTTATTAAGCACGGAAAGAGTAGAATAGCGGTAATTGGCCAGATAAGAAGCGCCGCCCTTCCCGCCAATGGGGCCTTCGGCAGCGAAGTCGAGCCCGAGAATGCCGGCTTGCATCGCGTATTCGCGTTTTTCATTGTTCCCTTTTCTGAGTTTGAGGTCAAAAACACCGGATGTTGCATTACCGTATTCTGCGGGGAAGGCACCCGTCAAAAAGTCGGAGTTGCCGAGTACGTTGGCGCTCAATGCGCTGATACCCCCTCCGCTCGCACCTTCCTGCGCGAAGTGGTTTGGGTTAGGGATTTCGACGCCTTCCATGCGCCACAACATTCCCTTCGGGCTATTTCCCCGGATAATAAGCTGATTACTACCGTCATCGGTCGCTGCCACGCCGGCAAACGACATCGCCATCCGTGCCGGGTCGTTTACGGAGGCGGCAAAACGCTTCGTCTGGTCCACGGTAAACGAGCGGCCGCTTACGCTCACCATATCGTTCAAAGGCGCCCCGTTTTCCTTCTGCGCTTTCACAACCACCTCATTCAGAGCACGAAACGATTCAGTTAGTTTGATATTCAATTCAACTTCCTTGCCTGAGCCCACATTGATTTCCTGCACGAACGCATCGTCATAACCGATGCTGGTAATTTTAAATGAATGACGTCCGACAGGCACTTTCTCAATGCGAAAATTCCCGTCGGTATCAGTCACGCCACCGATTATCGGTGTGACAGAAGTAACGATCACATTCGCGCCGATCACCGGTTGCTGCGATTCCGTATCGACAACCCGTCCTTTGACGGTCTGGGCAGGCTGGGCAAAGGCCAGGGCGCTCACAGCCCCGGCCAGTAAGGTCAAGATAAATTTTTTCA
>DATMSL010000617.1:0-10800 GCA_035565435.1 Dyadobacter sp.
CCTTCGGGAATCGTGTCCCTGCCTTCTATCAATGGCCTGGTGTGGTTCAAACCCGAACAAATCCCGGCGGAAATGCCCGACAAGAAAATTGTCATTGACCGCATCGAGATCGACCATAAAATCCTGGCTACCCCACAGAAGCATATTTCCTTCCTGCAAAGTCAAAAGCAGCTGAAATTGGAGGTAAATACACCGTTTTTTGGAAATGAGTACAATGTCGAATTCTCCTATGCCCTCGCAGAAGGCGGCAGCGTGCCTACCGCCGCGGACTGGCTCGCCATCGATGCGCCTGTTGCGAACAAAGCGACGATTAACATTTCTACCCTGAGCAAAGGACATTACACCTTGTACGTCCGGAAAAAGAATGGTTTCGGCGCAAGTAACTACGGCTACGAAACGCTCGACATCGACGTGCCTCCATTCTGGTATCAGACCTGGTGGTTTTACGCGTCGGTCCTGCTGGCTGCATTTATGGCTGCATTTTTTTACCTGAAATACAGGATCCGGTCGGTACAGCGGAGGAGCCGGCTTCTGGAACTTCAGATCAGTGAGCGTACCAGCCAGTTGCAGGGGACATTACGTGATCTGGAAAGTTCGCAAAACGAGCTTCTGGACCAAATGCACCTGCAATCGCGCCTGATGGCCTCCATTGCCCACGACGTCCGTTCCCCATTGGGGGCGGCGATTATCGTCGCCGGTGAAATGCAGAAAATGATCGAACGGCAGCAGTTCGATATGGTGTCGCTGTTTGGCAAAAACATTGAAGATGCATTGCGCATGGTGAAGGGCTCGCTGGAAGACCTGCTTGCTTATGTGAAAATCCAGGTCTACAAACATGAGCCCAAAAGTGAAACCGTGTCACTGCACGAACTGCTGGAAGAAAATATGCAGCTCTATGGCAAGAACACGAAAATCAATTCCAACACATTCCTGAACCTGATACCCGCCGATACTTTCATCGAAACCCACCAGCAGCTGCTCAAAATCGTGATCCACAATATCATCGACAATGCCAACAAATATACCGATAATGGGGAGATCAGGGCGTACATAGCCCATCAGAACAGCCGGTTACAGCTGATCATCGAAGATACCGGGCGCGGGATATCCAAAGAACTGCTTGCGTGGTTTATGGAAGACAAAGCATTGCCGCCATCATCCCCACAGACCGGGATCGGGCTCGCGATGATCAAGGAGCTGGCGCCGTCGGTGACCGACCGCATTGAAATGGAACGGCTCGATCCCGGGACAAGAGTCACGCTGACGTTCCGGGCGTTTTCGGAGAGCACTTGAACGCAGGAACGCCTGACCGCAGGAACGCCTGAACGCAGGAACGCCTGAACGCAGGAACGCCTGACCAAGAATATCAGGGCCGTTCGGAAATTTGGGGCTCTCTGATCTTGGCGGCGAGGTCGATCACATTATCGACGCCCAGTTTTTCGAATATTCTTGCCTTATATGTGCTAACTGTATTGGATTGAATGTCGAGATGAGCGGCGATTTCCTTTACCCATTTTCCGGCAATCAGCAGTTCGGTGATCTCCCTTTCGCGCCCAGAGAGGCTTTTAATCCCGAACGGCCGCGTCCGTTTTTGCTTACCGTACGTCGCCACGTCCAGCAACCTCTCCTGCACGGCCTGGCTTACATAGCGGCTCTTTTTGACTACGGTCAAAATCGCTTTAATCGTTTCGCTTTTCTCTGCGGTCTTGGAAAGGAAACCATTCGCGCCGGCCGCAATGAATGCGAGCGCGTTCTGCTGCTCATCGGCCGCCGAACACACCAGGATGGGTGCATCCGGTTGGAACTGGCGGATTCTGCCCACCATCGCCGTCCCCTGTCCACCAGGAAGTTCGATATCGAGCAGGATGAGATCATACGGATTACCCCGCATGCGGGCGATGGCATGGTCGAAGCTGTCCGATTCGTCGATGCTGGCCTGGCTGTAAAGCTCTTGCAGCACAATCTTCATACTCATCCGAACCAGAAAGTGATCTTCAACGACAAGGATGTTCATGGCTAAGCGTATAGTAGATGTTTTTTCAATTAAATAATATGCAATTGTAGTAATAATTCGCAAATCATCATTTCAAAATTGACTAAAATCAGCTTTTAGCTTTTCCGACGATTTTCGGGACCGGCTGCAATATCCGAAAGGAGTATTTGCTGAATATCGAAACTGACAAACCGCAGCCGTTTGGAGGCGCGGTGCAATGCTTCCGCGACCTCTACCGCGTCGGACCTCCTCGAAATCAGCGCAGTGATACCCGCCCTCGCGAAGGCATAAATATATTCAAGTTCATCGCCCAGATACACGACTACCGCTGTCTGCGGGTTAGCTTTTTTAAACGTGTCGAGCAAAGTCATGTTCTTTCCGTCGGCAACGCCAGCGTCGAGAACCAGGGTATTCACAGGTTGCCCGAAAGTCAATGTAAGGGTTTTGTGCAGCGTTTCCGCCTCGAAGATGGTTATATCAGGAAATTCACCGATGATAATGGTGCGCAAGCCGATGTTCAGAGTGGGGTTATCCGTAACGATTAAAATCGCCATGTTATAGACGCGGGGTTATTCTTTTAAATGGGTGCAGGTTATTCTCCCGGGCTTTTTATCAAAGCCCGGGAGAAGCCGGATCGTCATTGCGCTACCTGGAAACGGCTACTTTGTGTGTGCTGATAGTGCCGTCAAACAGGGTCAGGGTTACGATGTAGACGCCAGGCGCTAGTTTGCTGACATCAATGCCATCGTTGGACACTTTTTGAACCTGGATGAAATTCAGTCCGGCGGTGTTTTTCACCGATACTTCCTTCACTTTTGCAAAACTGTCGATCAGTAGCCTGTCCGACACCGGGTTTGGATACGTACGGATTGCCTCGCCTTTCATCTCCACATTACGGATCGCGCTATACGCGTACGTATCGTCCTTGTCCACCATTTTCAGGCGATAGAGGTTCGCTCCCGACAACGGGGCGCTATCTGTAAATGTGTAGTTTACACGAACCTTACTTTCGCCCGTAGATGCTACCGAGCCGATCATGGCCCACTTTTTACCGTCCGCGCTACGCTCTATTTCGAACCGGTCGCTGTTGGTTTCCTCGGTGGTTGCCCAGGCAAGCAGCGCCGTTTTGCCCTCAGCGATCGCCGTAAAGCGGGCGAGCGTCACCGGCAACGGCAGCGTAAGCGCCGCAAACGTGTACGCCGTGTAAGTGTTTGGGGCGAGCGGTGAAATGGTGGTGATAGAACCTGCCGTCAGATCGCTGGTGCCGCCCAATATGGAAGTAGCATCCACTTTGGAAGGAATTGCCACCCATTGCGTGCCGTCCCATCCCACGATCGTCAACTTGTTGAGCTCGCTGCCGGTCAACGTACCGATCGCACTGCCCGCATCCCATGTCAGCGTCAGCGGTGTCGCATTCGCTCCGTCGATATCCCAATACTCGACGGTGCTCACCACATCCACATTCGTTCCCATGCTGCTGGTCGGGAAAGGCCCGCCGGTCGGCAGCGGCGCATAGTTGGAACCTGTAAAAAGGTTGCTCGTAACGGCCGTGTTGGCATCGGCGTGGAAATAGGCGCCCATAACGCCGTCGGCCGCAGCGGCGAACTGCCCTACAAAGCCATTATCCCCGACAGGGAAGATAAATGCGCCTGCCCCGTACTTGCGCACGTACCCATCCACATACCCCGCGTCGGACGCGCCGGTGGAAGTCAGGTTGTCGCCCGAGAAGTTGAGCACGCCGAAGTTCCCCGCTGCCCGCTCGGTCAGGATGACGCCCGGCTGGGCTCCCCCACCGCCGGTCACGAAATTGTGGTTACTGAAAAACGTCATCTCGGCCCCGCCGAAAATTGTCGTATTGCCCTGGCTGCCTTCCTGCGCCTGGGCCAGGTGCCCGACTAGAAGCAGTGCGGCAGAAACCGCCATGCTGCGCCATCCGCTTCCGGATGAACTGGTATAAAGTTCTTTCATTGTTTCGCGTTGGTTAAATGACGGGCATTATGGCATTGCTTGCAGCGTTGCGGTATGCCCGAAAAATGGATGATATACCTATCGGCTCACGGATTTCGCGCTTTCGCCGCCCGCGTTAAGCATCTTTTCTACCTGGGTTACCCGGCTGTCGAGTTCTGAGTAAGCAGCTTCTTTCAGTTTCAACTCCGCACTTAGCTGGGCTTTTTCTTTTCTTAGCAATTCTACTTCGTCGCTGAGCTCCTGCACCGATTTAACCAGCACGGGAATCAGCTTGCTGTAATCCACCACCCAGGGCGAAACCTTGGCATCCGCTCCGCCTACACGCACGGCTTGCGGATATATCTTGTGCAGCTCCTGAGCGAGCACCCCCGTGGAAAGCGTCTTTTGAGCGTCGGCCTTGAAATTGTAGTCATATACTTTGACAGATTTCAGGATCGCCAAACCGAATTTCGAGGTACGGATGTTTTCTTTCAGACGTGCATCGGAAGTAGTATTATACTGGATGCCCGCAGCGGAGTGAGTGATATTACCCATACCAATGCCGCCGACCGCAAAATTGATCATCTCTCCGGTAGTCGTGCCTGCCGGCTTCGAAACGTGCAATGGGGAAACCGATCCTGAACGCTGAATTCCTACCCAAACGTCACCCGCCGGGGTACTGCGCACTTCAAAACCGTTGACATTGGAAGTACCATTCCAGATGTTACCGGTTTGAGTACCGGGGTTTGCAATAACTTTAACGTCGCCTCTCACATCCAGACGTGATTGCGGCGCTTCGGTATTAAGACCAATGTAACCCGTGCGACTGCCCGAACTTTGCATGAAGAATGCGTTCTCCTGAAGAACCAGGCCTTCATCTATTACCTGCAACCGAAGATCGGTCGCCGAATTCGACCGCAAAAAGGCATACTTGCTCTGCTCTGGGTCGATGTCAAATCCTACCGCGGCACGTCCCGCATTAATCGCAATGGAGGCTGCGGAATCGATATTGGAACCACCCAGCGGATCAAACCGCGCTACTACGTTGGCTGCCGATGGAAGGTCCAGGTTCGAAACCGCCTGAACGTGTAATGTAGTCGGCGGGTTCGGATGGTTAATGCCCACATGCCCCGATTGCAGTACAACCGTGTGCGTGCTGTTTTGGCCTTCCACATCCAGGTTAGCTCCTGGCGTAATGGAGGTTGGGTTCGAGCCGATTTTTACCTGGGCCATTGCCGTAGTCGTCAAAGCTGTAACGGCAGCGAAAGAAATAGCGGATAATAGTTGTTTTGTTTTCATAACGTGTATGTTTTTGAAATGGCAATCATAGGAACGACTGCACGTAAACCAGGGTAAGGTATGCTGTTGTGTAAGCTCTTAGTCGATTTTTGTAACGGTCATATATGCTCGGCCGCAGGTACCGGTCCAAATGGAGTTGGCAGGCGGGTTGCCGTCGGTCTGCATGGTGTAGCCTTCCAGCGAAATACCGTCGCCGGGATTTAATTTGCCGGTATAAACCACTGACTGCCAGTCACCGGCGGTGAGACCCATCGGGCTGGTCCCCTTGAAGATCGGGCCACCGTTTTCTGAAACCACCCAGATCCTCGTCCAAAGTGTTACACCGGCACCCGTTGTGCTGATACACGACAAACCGACCTGCACCGAGTAGGTTCCGGCCACAGGAACGATAAACCGCTTGTTACCTGCATCCCAGTCAGCAGCTCCCAGTGTAGGCACAAGCGGAAGCCGCTGGTCGATCTGGTCGTGGGTAGTGAAGGTAGGAATCGTAGCCAGGCCGGTAATGGCACCGCTGAATGCTGTGACCGGAATCGCTAGTTCCGATTGGCTCTGCCAGGTCGCGACGCCGTTAGCGTCGGAAGTCAACACCTTTTTATCGCCTTGCGAACCGTCGGCGATGGTCAGTTTACCAGTCGTCTTGTGGATACTGATTTTTTTGGCAGGATCCGCACTCTCAACTTCGAGGTTGTTGTTCGGATCGATCGTCGTCGGATTGGAACCGATCTTTACCTGCCCAAAAGTGGCAGCACTTGTTGCCAGGGTCATGGTGATCGCCAGGGCTGAAAAGAGTCGAATTGCTTTCATGTAGTGATTTGTTTGTGGAACTTTGGTTGAGTTTGAAACAGAACAAACCTACTACCCCCGGATTATTTCGATCTGTCGACATGAGAAATAGTTATCGTAGACTAAGCCCTACAAAATAGAATTTACACTACTTTACAATAAGAATAATTCGCATAGCCTAGTCCTGATTATCCACAAAAGGTCGAAGAGGCACAAAGCAAGAAAGTCTGCAACCGGATACGATGCAGACTTTCAGTACTCTTTAAAACATGCTATTCCTCAACCAGCTCCGACATAGGTGCGGATATCAAAAACATTCAAACCCAACACCATGGGATTGCCGGGTTCGGATTTGAACTGGATTGTCATAGACCCGGGGTCGGTCGTGATGGTATTCGAAACGGCCGCTGAGGCTATGGGGCAGTAAACGGGCCAGTCCCCCATTGCCACCAGGCTTTTGATAAGCGTTTGCTCCGTCGGAGTGAAGTCGGCGTCCGTAGTGAGAGTAAGGGTAATGCCGTCGGCGGCTAGTATTGAGCCTACCGCGTGGGTAAGGCTTCCACTGGTTCCGAAATAGGCCTGCCAGTCGGTACTGTCGATCCACGGCGGGGTCGACTGCGACGCCCAGGCCTGGTGCAGCAACGCGGAATTGTACCATTGTCCGGGCGTGACAGCCATCGTCGCGAAATGGTCGAATTGCATGGAAACAGTGATCCTGCTTGATGCGAATTTCCGGCTGATATGGAATGCGGCCGAACTGCCCGTCCATATTCCGAAAAGATTCGGGTCGTCGCCCGGCACCCAGGAATTGGAAACATCCGGGTCGTCATCGGCCGAGTCGAAGCAGAAACTCGTTCCGGATGAAGCGCTTAACGTATTTTGAAGGTCTGAAAAAGAAGGCGAAAAGTCGGCGGGCTTCGCGTCGGGGCCTTCGTAGGGCTCCAATACAGCCTGCGCGCCGCTGATCAGCAGTTGGGTGGCCAGATCGGAACGCCCGATATTGGCTACCGAAGGTGCATTGACCACCGCCCATTGAAACCAAACAGTCGGCAGGGTATTGGCAGGCGGCGGGGGCGAAAGGGATTTCAGATAAGCCTGCCATTGCACATAAGTTTCAGCCCCGATATCCTTCACGAAAGCGCTCTCCGGGAACGACAGACCATTCACCACCGCGGCATATTGACTGAAAAACGTGGGCTGCTGATAATACCAGCGATTGTATTTGAGCGTTGCGGGCGGTACCACATTGAAACAAGCCCAGAGGGTCTGATCGCTCACAGGCACTCCCGGCGGTTGCAGCAGCTGGAAATGTTGGACGGATAAATTGAGACTGGCGGCCAACCGGTTGTACCATCCGTCGGTAACGGTTGTCATCGCTTCGGTAGGCGTATCGTAAGTAGTTGTCATATTGCTTCCTGAATGATGGTTTCCGGGTACACGGTAAAATCAAAGGAAGAAGGCTGGTTTCACCCAGCCTTCCATAGAAAACATTATGCAGCAGCGAGGCTCTCGGCAGCAAATGCCTTGGCCGATTCGAAGAGCGAAATGCCCAGGCTCGAAGAATGTCCTACAAACTCACCAGCCGGCAATACGTTCACACCCAGCACCACAGGTACACCCGGAATGCTGCTGGTGGTAATGGTCATATTGCCGCTTTGGTTGAATTCAACGCGGTTGGTCGAAGTACTGCCGCTATCACCGGAATAGAACGGCCAGAAACCGGATGAGCCGCTGGAAGTGATCGTCTGCTGATCAACAGAAGAATACTTGGCATTCGACGTAACGGTAATGGACATACCCGACGCAACGATCACATTCGCGGAGAAGTATTGCATATTACCGTTCGGCCCGAATGTATTGTTCCAGTTGATCGACGACTTGTCGCTCCATGGGTTGCCGGTTTGGTTGGCATATGCCAGTCCCATTGCCGACGAATAGTACCATGCACCCGGCGTGTTGGAAAATACCAGGATGTGTTCAAAGCTGGCTTCTACCGTGACAGTGCTGGAAGCGAATTGCTCGCTGAGCGTCGAAGTAGAACTGCTACCGCCCCACAGGCCGAAGAAACCCGATTTCGAGCTGCCTGCCCAGGAAGTGCTTACGTCTTTGTTCATCGTGCCGCTATTGAAATTGAAAGAGCGGGAAGGCGCACTGGCCAGTTGGTTCACCATATCAGCGTAATTCAGCTGCCAATCGAAGTTGACCGGCAGGCCCTTCTCATTGGTATACACCAACGTGAGCTCATTCTGCGCCGTAGCGATCGGGTCGAGCAGAATCGCCGCGTAGTCGGAAGAACCGATATTGGCCACCTCCGGCGCGTTGAACATCGCCCAGTTTCTGAACATGGTCGGGATTTGGTTCATGCTTGGCGCGGGCTGTGTTTGCACGTAAGCATGCCACGCGGCAAAGTTTTCTGCTCCGATGTCCGCTCTCACGTCGATCTGCCGCGAAGGAACCAGTGCCGAAAGCAAGCCTCTGTAATTGTTATAAAATTGGTTACCACCGCTGGCAACAAACTGGGCAGTCAATGTTTTCGGAGGGATATTGTTGTAGTACGCCCAGAAAGTCGGGTTTGCAGCCGTCCCACTAGCGATCGGAGGCGCTGGCTGAATGATCTGAAAAGAGTCCTGGCTCTGGCCCAATCCCTGGATCAAACCATTATACCAGCCGTTTTGTAAATCAAGAAAATTGCTCATTGTGACGTATGAATAATCCCCTGTTGTAAGACGGCAGGATCCGTCCCTGTAATCAATCCTCTTACAGGTAAGCCCGTTTTTTAAAGTGGTTGCTGAGCTCCACCGTACAAAAGCTTTTGCCTGACAAAGGTTCGTAGAAATAATTCTTCAAAAACGACTACAAACACGTGTTTTGAAAAACACGTGTTTACACCTGGTCAAATGAAAAAAGGGAAGAAAAAGGACCAGAAAAGGCCAGAAACAGCCTGACAGGCGCCAGACCTTAAAACATAATTACTTCTACATCAAGAATTCACTCCCTGAGCTTCGACTCGACTGTCGCCTCAATCCATTCCCGCACAATGCCCGACAATGCCTGCCTCCCGGCTTCAACAGCCTCTATATTCTTGAAAGAAGCGATCGCCCGGTCGTTTTCCCGCCACGCCAGCAAACCGGAAGTATCTTGTACAAGCCTTTCTTTCGGTTGCTCCTTCACTTTCGTCCCTCGGTGAAAAACCAGCTGGATTTGCTTCGGAGGCAGAATTCTCATGGTAATCCTGTCTTCCGCTCCCACCGAATAGTTGGGACCGTTCCATTTGATGTTTTCTTCCAGCAATGCACTGGCTTCCAAAATAATCAGTCGCAGTGACTCAATCTCCTGCCGGAGCGGGTGGTGAAGATCGTCCAGAAATTGGGTAACGTCTTTGTTAAGGGGCATTGGTCAAATATTGATATATGATAAGAACCTATTGTATAAGCTTGCAAAACCGGATCGTGTTTCCATCCGCGTCCGTGGCATAAAACTCCCGCCTGCCCCAGGTCTGATTCACGGGCCCCTGATGCACCGGCGACCCGGCCCTGAGCGAAATGTCCAGGCCGCGCGCCAGGTATTTCGCGAACAATGCATCCACATCCTCCACCCAGCAATAAACAACCGACCCGAACAGCCGCTCGCTCTCCGATGTGGTGATCTGCATATTCCAGCCGTCGCGACCCAGATCCACCACCGGCGAATCAACATTATCGTTCGGATCCGTCATTACGAAGTCCAGGACCTCCGTGTAATACCGGATGGCCTCGGTCATGTTTGTCACTTTGAATAATGGGACGATCATAGCAATGGAGGTTTTTCAGTTCAACGACATTCAAGCTTGGAGTTAAATATATTTTATTTTATATTCAATTAAATTATATATCAATATGAACCGATTTTACATTTCCCTATCATTCGTCGCGCTAATGGCAAGCGCCCTCACATGCGCTCACGCGCAAATTCGCAGGGCTTCACTGCCAGCCGACACCGGCGTTCTTAGCGTCGAACAGCCGATTGTACCGCATAATACTCCGCCTAAAACTGATCTACCAGCATCAGAAAAAGTGTTCGGAGGTGTCGAACAGCCTGCCGAATTCCCAGGCGGAACGAAGGCAATGTACAAATTTATTGAAGCTAACCTTCGCATTCCATCGGAGGCAAAAGAAGCAGGTATCTCAGGAAAGGTTTTTACCAGTTTTTACGTAGAAACGACGGGCGAAATCACTCAGGTGACCGTTTTGAAAGGACTCGGGTACGGCTGTGACGAAGAAGCGGTGCAGCTAGTTAAATCGATGCCCCGCTGGAAGCCGGGAAAAGTGTATAGCAAACCGCACAGAGTCAAATACACTTTACCCATCTCATTTGAAACAAAATATTAACGTAAAAGTCCATTTTTCTACCCATACTCCTGTCCTTAAAATAATGGTAAACAGATTTCATTCAATTCTAACATTTCTTATGCTTGTCTTAAATGCGTATGCGAGCACCCAGGCGCAGGTTCGCAAGGCTGCATTATCCACGCGCGCTGAAGTCCCATTTACCTGCGAGATACCTATATTTCAATCAAGCCCTTCCCAAACCGGGGAGATATTGCAGGAAACAGACTGTTTACTTTTCGTCGAGCATCAACCTGAATTCCCTGGCGGCACAAATGCCATGTCTAAATTTGTCAAAGCAAATCTCAAAATGCCTTTGCAGGCAAAAGCGGCACGCATCTCAGGAAGGGTTTTCATAAGCTTTGTAATAGAGAAAACGGGTGAGATCACCCATGCGACCGTTTTAAAGGGACT